>CAVDDI010000191.1:0-2460 GCA_963607675.1 bacterium
GTCGAGCACCACCTGGGCCACCTCGCCGCTGTTCGCCTCGCGCACGATGGTGCCCATCTTGGTTGCCTCTTCGGTGAACCATGCGGCAAGTTCCTTGGTGCTGTACTCATGGAAGTCGTGGGGGAGGGGCGCTTTGGTTGCAGGGCAGGGTTCTACCCAGTCCGCGACGGCGTTGTGTCCAAGCGCCTGGGTGATGGGCTTCAGGAATTCGTCTAGGCTCACAGTGCTCATCGTGCGTCCTCCTTGCCGGCGTTGCTGCAGCATGCTTCCGTTATCTTCGCTGCGGTCTTGGCTCGGTTCTCCTTGGCCACCTGCTTGTCGTGGTCGGCAAACCATTCGCGGAACTTCTTGCTGCTCATGGTGTCAAGGTTGCGCGAGGAAAGCCAGCCGTTCAGTACGGGGATCCAGGTGTTCCCTCGGTCGAGCTGGTTGGTCTGCCCGGTGATCATCTTCATGGCAGGCGCCGCCGCCGTGGTTAGCAGGCCGTATGCCCTGCGGCTCGAGAAGGTTGCCGCTGCTGTGGTGAAGATGGCCTTCTCGACCGGCGAAACGTAGCCACCTGCGACCACGTTGCGCCTGTGCTGCGAGATGAGCATGGGAAGCGGCACCTTCACTGGGCAGACGGTTGCGCACTCGCCGCATAGCGAGCAGGCATAGGGTAGCTTCGCCGCCTTCTCGTAGCCCACCAGAAGCGGGGTGAGCACCACGCCCATGGGGCCAGGGTAGATGGAGCCGTAGCCGTGGCCGGTGATATGGCGGTACACCGGGCAGGAGTTCATGCAGGCACCACAGCGTATGCAGCGCAGCATCGGGCGGAACTTGCTTTCCAGGATCTTGGTTCGCCCGTTGTTCACCATCACGATGTGAACGTTCTTCGGGCCGTCGGCTTCGCCTTCGCGGCGGCAGCCGGTGTTGATGGAAAACGATCCGGAGATCTTGGCCCCTACCGCGCTGCGGACCAGCAGCTTCATCATCACATCAAGCGATCGCAGGTCGGGGACGATGCGCTCCATACCCATCACGACAACCTGGGTCTCGGGGATGCTCGATGCCATGCGTGCGTTGCCCTCGTTGGAGACCAGGGTGCACGATCCGGTTTCCGCCACGCCGAAGTTGCAGCCCGTCACGCCGATCGGCGCGTTCATGAACTCGGGACGCAGCGTCTTTCGCAGGAAGCGCGTTATCTCCTCCGGGTCGTTCGTTCCCTCGTAGCCTTTCTGCTCGCGGTAGAGGTTCCGGATAGAGGTGCGGTCGAAGTGCAGCGCCGGCACCACGATGTGCGATGGGGCGTTGCCGGCGGTTTGGATGATGTGCTCGGCGCAGTCTGTTTCCACGGGCTTGATGCCATGCTCCTCAAGGAACGGGTTCAAGCCTATTTCCTCGGTCATCATGCTCTTCGATTTCACGCAGGTCTTCGCGCCGGTTTCCTCGAAGATGTCCAAGATGCACTCCAGCGCATCCTCATCGGTAGGGGCGAAATGCACCTGCGCGCCGTTCTTCTCGGCGTTGGTGGCGAACTCGCGCACATAGTAGTCGAGGTTGGCCAGAACGTGGTCGCGGATGTCGGCGGCGTGCTGGCGGAACTCCTCCCAGTTGTCCACTTCGGCAACCAACGCATCGCGCTTGCCGGTGATCACGTCCTGGGCGGTTTCGATGGCGTGATGCTTGAAGGTGTCGGAGAGCGCCCGATGGATGCGGTCTTCCAAGGGAGCGTCGTCGTAGATGATGGCCATCGCTTACGCCTCCAATCGGGAGTCGAGGATCTGCGCGATATGCAGAACCTTCATGTTGCTGGAAACCACGCCCTGCTCTATCAGGCGGTCGAGTGCTCCCTTGATGTTCATCAGGCAGGCTTGGTCGGCGCCGCAAAGGTAATCGGCGTCGGTTGCCAGGGCGAAGGCAACCTTTTCCTGCACCATATGGCCGGAAACCTCGGGTTCCTTCACGCTGAAGGTGCCGCCGAAGCCGCAGCAGCGGCCCGCCTCGGGCATCTCTATGTAGTTCAGTCCCTCAACGCCCTGAAGCAGCTTGAGCGGCTGCTCTTCGACGCCCAGCATGCGTGTGAGGTGGCAGCTTTTGTGGTAGGTCACCGTTCCGTCAAGGTGGGCTCCGACGTCTGTGACGCCCAAGACGTCAACGATGAACTGGGTGAATTCGTAGATCCTTGGGGCAAGCTCGGCGATCTTCTTGCTGTAGATGGGATCGTCGGCGAAGAAATGCGGGTATTCTGCCTTGATGGCCCAAGCACAGGATCCCGTAAGGGAAACGATGGTGTCGTATCCGCTGTAGGCGTCAACGACCTTCCTCATCATGGGCTTGGCTTCTTCTATGTAGCCGGAATTGGAAAAGGGCTGGCCGCAGCATACCTGGTCGTCGGGCAACATCACTTCGCACCCAAGGCGTTCAAGCACGTTAACGGCAGCGATTCCAACCTCGGGGTAGAACATGTCAACCATGCAC
>CAVDDI010000192.1:0-2458 GCA_963607675.1 bacterium
TCACCGGCACGCCGAAGTCCTCTGCCATTACCGGGTAGTAGATGCCTGCGCAGCTATTCAAGATCGCAGACGGCACACCGCAGATGAGCACGCCGATGATGACCACCGGCAGGTAGTGCACGAAGCCCCTCTCCACGAGCTGCGCGCCTTTGGCTTTCTCTATTGCCATTTTGGGTTCCTCCCTCGTAATCCCCTTTTGTTTAGATCCCCAACACCATCGTATGAACGTGTTCACGCTTTGGGAATTACGGGAAAGCGAATCTAATTCTGCGTTTCAGAACAGAAAAGCGGCACCGAGGTTCCTCGGTGCCGCAACATGGCAATATCCTTTGCCGCAAGGGCCGATCGGCCGACGATGCTGGTCGTTCCCCCCCCCTAGTCCACAACCTTAACTTCCGCAGGCAATGCCGTGCGCACATGCTCGCCTTCCCAGATGGCCTCGTCTATGAAATCGAGGATTCGATCGATGACCTGGTCGGTTTTCAGTTCGGGTGCGCCGTGGTCGCATTCGGGGTACAGCTCCAACACCGCATGACCTGCGCCGCACCTCTCGTTCACCATGCGCGCCATGGCCACCGATTGGGTATAGGGAACCACATGGTCTTGAATGCCGTGCAGGTACAGTGCAGGCGGGAAATCGGCGTTCACGTAGGCAATAGGGCTGGCGCCTGCCGCCACCTGGGGGTTGTCGATGCAAGCCATGCCGATGAGCTGGTTCTGCGGCGATCCCATGCCCTTGGTGCCGTCATCGCCGCGGGCAGCCATGCCGCCGGTGGCCATTGCCTGGTCTTCCGCCGTGGTGCGGTCGCACAGATCGCACTGGTACAAGTCGGTGGGAGAATAGATGCTTATCAGGCACTGCACGGCATCGGACTGGTCCAGGTTGCCGTAGCGACGGCCCTGCAGCATAGGGCGGCCAGCCATCGACGCGACCATGTTGGCTAAGTGCCCGCCGGCCGAGTTGCCCATGATGGCGATTTTCTCTGCCGCCAGGTTGTACTCGGCGGCATGTGCGCGCAGGAAGCGAATGGCCGCACGCACATCTTCGAAGGGCTCGGGCCAGCGAACATCGGGTACCAACCGGTATTCAACGCATGCCACGGCATACCCCTGCGAGGGGAACTTGAATACCCCGGGCATGGTGTTCTCGCGCTTGTTGCCCGAAACCCAGCCGCCGCCATGGACGAACACGATAAGGGGGAACGGCCCCTCCCCTTCGTTGGGCAGCCACAGGTCGAGCACCTGCCGCGGGTCTTCATTTGCATAAGGCACATCGAGCCAATGCCTTTTGAACTGCGATGGGTCTATCTCTTTGAATGGGCTTTCCATTTGATCCCCTTTCGTTTCCCTGCGAAATCTCTCTTCTCTCATAGTATGAACACGTTCATTGATGAGGAATTACAAGAAATCGAATCTATTTTTGGATTAGCTAACAGAAAAACCGATAAGCCCCAGAAGGTGCACCACCCCCTGCTCGCGTGGCCCTTGCCCTGAAACCAGCCAGCTCTTCTCCCTATAATATGAGCACGTTCAAAGAAGCGTACGGCAACCGCCGAGGGGGAGCTGAAACCATGGAGCTGAGACAACTAGAGTATTTCCTTGCCATAGCGGAATGCGGGAACATCGCAGAGGCGTCCCGCAAGCTGCACGTTTCCTCCCCCGCCCTGAGCACGACGCTGAAGGACCTCGAACGCGAGCTGGGCTTCAACCTGTTCGATCGCAACGGCCGGCGCCTTTCCATCAACAAGAACGGACGCTACTTCGCCCAGCGCGCACGTAGCATGTTCGCCATCCTGAACGATGCGCAGCAAACCGTGAGGGAGAACCTGCTGGAACGCCAGCGCACCGTGAACTGCCGCGTCGACGTGCCCTTGGGGCGCATCGGCAAACACCTGTTCCGCGGGTTCCACGAGCAGCACCCCGATACTGTGCTGCGCATGGGGTTCGCCGACTCGGCCCTGGTGGGCAAGGAATCTTCCGCTATCGACCTTGAGATCATCGGCTCCATGACCGACCTCGGGGAAAACGAGCGAAGAGCGAGGATCGGCTACGAGAGGTTCGTGGCCGCGCTGCCCGCGAACCACCGGCTGGCGAAGCGCGAATCGCTTACCTTGACCGACCTTCGAGACGAGTACTTCCTACTGGGAGAGCCCGGCGCCATGCGAACGGTGGTGGAGGCAATGTTCACCGAGGCGGGGTTCGCCCCGAAGGTGATTGCCGAGATGCAGCTGTACTGCGAGACCCTGCAGCTGGTACGCGCGGGCATGGGCTGCTGCATAGCCGCCGAGTACACCTGGTTCCAGGAAAGCGAGCCCGAGTTGGCGGTGAAGCCGCTTTCGGGAACCGCCCGGGGGCGCTACCTTTTCGCCCGCGTGCCCCAAGACCGCGAGCCCTCGGAAGCCACCTGGGAACTGCTGGATTACATCCGTGCCAATTCAAGCAAGCTGATGTCCTGAAC
>CAVDDI010000193.1:0-2454 GCA_963607675.1 bacterium
CTAGGCGTACTTTGTACTCAAGCCCGCTTGGACCGCCAGCTGTGCCGTCAGAGGCTCGCGCAGCGTCATAACGTCTCAAACGATCTTTCGCCGCCTCGAAGAGCGGCGAAACTAGTACAGCTTGCTCAGCGTTTCCTCGTCGATCTTGAAGGTGTGCTCTTCGGCGGGGAAAGTGCCGGCCTTCACTTCCTCGTCGAAGGCCTTGAATGCCGCCGTCATCTGCGGGCCGATGTTGCCGAAGTGCTTCACGAACTTGGGCTTGAAGTCGCTGAACAGCGCCAGCATATCCTGGTACACCAGAACCTGGCCGTCGCACCCGGCGCCTGCGCCGATGCCGATGGTGGGGATGGTGAGCTTTTCCGAGATAAGGGCGGCAAGCTTTGCGGGTACGCATTCCAGTACCACAGCGAACGCCCCTGCTTCCTGGATGGCCAGGGCGTCGTCGATCATCTGCTGCGCGCCTTCCTCGGTTTTGCCCTGAACCTTGAAGCCGCCGAAGGCGTTCACGGATTGCGGGGTAAGGCCGATGTGCGCGCACACGGGTATGCCTGCGGTGGTGATGGCCTTGATCTGCGCGGCCACGCGCACCCCGCCCTCCAGCTTAACCGCGTTGGCACGGCCTTCCTTCATAAGGCGCCCGGCGTTCTGCACGGCCAGTTCCACGGAAGGCTCATAGCTCATGAACGGCATATCGGCGATAACCAGGGCGTTCTTGGCTCCGCGCGAAACAGCGGCGGTGTGGTGGATCATGTCTTCCATGGTCACGGAAAGCGTGTCCTCATAGCCAAGCATGACCATGCCGAGCGAATCGCCCACCAGGATGGAATTCACCCCGGCTTCGTCCTCGAGCTTCGCGGTTGAGTAATCGTAGGCAGTCAACATAGAGATCTTGGTGCCCTTATCCTTCATCTTCTGGAATGTGGCAACGCTGTTCTTCATGCTCCCCTTCTTTCTGTTTTG
Source organism: bacterium (assembly GCA_963607675.1). Taxonomy (GTDB): domain Bacteria; phylum Actinomycetota; class Coriobacteriia; order Coriobacteriales; family Eggerthellaceae; genus Anaerotardibacter. The sequence continues at coordinate 961 of CAVDDI010000193.1, forward strand.
CCATCGCACCCTACCTATATATAAGTAAACGCGCGACCATGTGATGATGATGCGCGCGCCGCCGGTGCGTTGTTGCGATACCCGTAGTTTACACGTTCGAAACACGGAAAAGGGCACAAGGGCGCAATTGCCGTTAACCTTCGCCCAATGGCTGGACTTCATACCCCAAAAAGGGAAGGATAGGCGCCGAAAAAAGTTCGGGGTAGGGGTGGGCCGATTGCATACAAGCTCCCATTAGCTACGTTTGAGCTGCGGAAACGGAATGTGAAGCAATAGACACACCCGGATGCGTGGCGTTTGACAGGGCATATAGCGGGTGATAAAGTCCTAATTCGCGTTTCCGCCAGGAGCGTGTGTTTTCGCGTGCGTATCTGCAGAACGCACAGAAAGCAAGTGTAAGTAAGTGATAGTAAAGAAAAGGAGCTGAAGCTTTGCCTACTATCAATCAGTTGGTCCGCAAGGGCCGCGCCAAGCAGGTCGACAAGCAGAAGACCCCGGCGCTCAAGGGCAACCCGCAGAAGCGTGGCGTTTGCACCCGCGTGTACACCACCACCCCGAAGAAGCCGAACTCGGCACTTCGTAAGGTAGCCCGTGTCCGTCTCGTCAACGGCATGGAAGTTACCGCTTACATCCCCGGCGAGGGCCACAACCTCCAGGAGCACTCCATGGTGCTCATCCGCGGCGGTCGTGTTAAGGACCTTCCTGGTGTTCGCTACAAGATCATCCGCGCTGCACTCGACTGCGCTGCTGTAGACAGCCGCCGTCAGGCCCGCAGCCGCTACGGCGCCAAGAAGCCCAAGAACTAAGTAACCCTCGCGATTACCCAATCGCTTTTACCGAAAGGAAGATATATGCCGCGTCGTGCAGCAGCAGTCCGCCGCGAAACGCAGCCGGACGCTAAGTACAACAACCGCTTGGTCACGCAGCTGATCAACAAGGTGTTGCTTGACGGTAAGAAATCTACCGCCGAGGGCATCGTCTACGGTGCTTTCGACATCGTCGCCGAGAAGACCGGTGAGGACGCCCTTACCGTATTCAAGAAGGCTATGGACAACATCCGCCCCACGCTTGAGGTAAAGCCCAAGCGCGTCGGTGGCGCAACCTACCAGGTTCCCATGGAGGTCAACTCCCGCCGTGCAACCACCCTGGCTATCCGCTGGATGGTCGACTTCTCCCGCAAGCGCAAGGAGAACACCATGCGCGAGCGCCTCGCCGCAGAGATCATGGACGCAGCCGAGAACACCGGCGCATCCATCAAGAAGCGCGAGGACCTGTACAAGATGGCCGAATCCAACCGTGCATTCTCGCACTATCGTTGGTAGGGGATGGCAATGGCTAAGACTTCGCTTGAGCATACCCGCAACATCGGCATCATGGCCCACATCGATGCCGGTAAGACCACCACTACCGAGCGCATCCTGTACTACACGGGCAAGACGCACAAGATCGGTGAGGTCCACGATGGCGCTGCCACCATGGACTGGATGGTTCAGG
>CAVDDI010000194.1:0-2449 GCA_963607675.1 bacterium
GGCAAGGGCCTGTTCCAAATCGGCCAACAGGTCTTCCGCATCCTCTATGCCAACCGAAAGGCGAAGCAGGCGCTCGTCGATGCCCAGCTCGTCCAGCATGGGCTTCGGCATGGAGCCGTGGGTTTGAACCAGCGGGTAGGTTATCAGGCTCTCGGTGCCGCCCAGGCTTTCGGCGAATAGGATTAGTTTCGTGCGCTCCAACGCCGCAAGCGCGCGTTCCCGCGTGCGCACCTTGAAGGAGATCATCGCCCCAAAGCCCGTGGACTGGCGCCGCGAAAGCCCATAACCAGGATGATCCGGGTCGCCCACGTAATGCACCTCGGTAACGTTGGGGTTTGCCTTAAGCGCTTTGGTTATCCGCTTCGCATTGGCCTCCTGCTGCCGCAAGCGCACCCCCAACGTTTTCAGGCTGCGCAGCATCATCCAACTGTCGAACGGACTGAGCTGGCTCCCTTCGCTCATGGCGGCATTGAACAGTGTTTCCAGCAGGCTTTCGTCGCGCAGGACAAGGAAACCAGAAAGCACATCGTTGTGGCCGCACAGGTACTTTGTGCCGCTGTACACCGTGATATCAGCACCCAGCTCAAGGGGCTTCTGGAAATACATGGTAAGGAACGTGTTGTCCACCGCCAGTATGGCGCCATGACTGTGGGCAAGCTGCGCTGTCGCCGCGATATCGGCGACCTTCATGGTGGGATTGGTGGGCGTTTCCAGGAACACCAGTTTCGTGCTGGAGCGGAATGCAGCTTCAGCCTTCTGCAAATCGGTCAGGTCCACGTAGCTGAACTCGATGCCGTACTGCGTGTATATGTTGCTGAACAGCCGGTAGGTTCCGCCATACAGATCGTTGCTCACCAGAACATGGTCGCCCGAGCGCACCGCTTTCAGCAGGGTGGCGATGGCCGCCATGCCGCTCGAGAAGGCCAGGGCTTTCTTGCCGCCTTCCAGAAGCGCAACGGTATTCTCCAACTCCAAGCGCGTAGGGTTGCCGCAGCGCGAATAGCAATACCCGGTGGATTCGCCCCAAGCAGGATGCGCGAACGTGGCGGACTGGTACAGCGGGTAGCTGATGGAGCCTGTTTTCTTGTCGATACCCTCATACCCGCGCACCGCAATAGAATCGGCGTGCCAACCGGCATGCTTTCCAGGATCGATCCCCATCAGGCCCTCGATCTCGCTGGCCATGGCCTCGAAGCTGGAATCGTTCATGCGGGCGCCCTTTCTCCTTGAAGACGGACGAAGTGCCCGCCGATCGGTGTTTCCGAGTGCGTAGTGTAGCGCCGGAACCCGCCGTTGCCGCTATACGCATTGCTTAACGCCTGTTATTGAGTGCGCCTGAACTGCGGCGATGCATCGATTAGCGCTCCCCTCCCCTTGCCGTCCACGTGCCGTCTGAGCACTTATTCCACTCGAAACATTCCGTGGAGCCCATCTGCAATATAATCGGCACAGCTCAAAACCGCGCATAACGCACCGCAGGCAATGCGCCCAGGCTGGGCGAGCCCTGTCGCCGAAGCCCGATCGCCTTGCCTGCGAAGCGCTTGCCGCACCGAACAGACAAGGAGACGTCATGGAGGGCTTCGAGCTTATTTCCACCGGCGCCTGGTCCATCGTGCCGCCGCTTCTGGCGCTTGGCCTGGCGCTCCTAACCAAGGAGGTGTACTCCTCCCTGCTGGTTGGCGTGTTCAGCGGCCTCATCATCTACGAGTTCTCGCTGGAAGGCGCCGGGATCGACCAGCTTATAGCCGCGTTCTGCGACATCCCGCAGATCATGGCCGAGCAGATTGCCTCGAACGGCGCGCTCATCCTGTTCCTTGCGCTGCTGGGCGCGCTGGTTGTGCTCATTGCCATCGCCGGCGGTTCGCGCGCCTACGCTGAATGGGCGGCAAAGCGCATCAAAAGCGCACGCATGGCCGCCGTGATGACCGCTATCCTGGGCTTGGTCATGTTCATCGACGACTACTTCAACTGCCTTACCGTGGGCGCGGTCATGCGGCCCATCACCGACAAGTTCCGCATGAGCCACGAGAAGCTGGCTTGGATCATCGACTCTTCCGCGGCTCCGGTGTGCATCATCGCGCCCGTTTCGTCATGGGCGGTTGCCGTGGGCGGCTATCTGGGCGATGACGGCTTCAACACCTTCGTTGCCTCCATCCCCTATAACCTGTATGCCCTGATCACCATCGTGTTCGTGTTCGCCATGTGCATCTACGGCAAGGATTTCTTCAGCATGGGCAAGGCTCAGCGCGACTGCGAGGCGCATTCCTACAGCGACATCCCCCGCCGTCCTTCGGCCCTTGCCAGCGTATCCGGCGCAGGCGTCCCCTCCGACCCCGACGCAGTTGAAACCGTGGTTACCGAGCAGGCCGACCTTGAAGGCGCAACCAAGGCCGAAGAGCAGTTCAAGGGCCTTCCGGTTTCGCAGAACGGCAAGGTGCACGACCTTATC
>CAVDDI010000195.1:0-2436 GCA_963607675.1 bacterium
GATGGGCGAATGGAGTCGGGATGCATTATTCGGAAGGGGCCATGTGGCGCCCCCTGTTTGAGGGCACGCAGGCGATGTTGCAGCTTGCCACGAGCTGCTCGCACAATGCCTGTAAGTTCTGCACCATGCACAAGGGGGTTAAGTTTGCTGCTTCTCCTTTCAGTGAGGTTGCCGAGGACATCCAGGAGCTTGCGGATGCCACCTGGCTGGACAAGTCGCGTGTGTTCCTTACGGGTGGAAACGCCCTCTGCCTGCCTCACGGGAGGTTGACCGAAGCCCTAGAGCTGCTGCGCAGGCAGATACCGGGTGTTAAGAGCGTAGGGACCTTTGCCCGTGTGGGGGATGTGAAGCGCAAGAGCGACGAAGAGCTGCGGCAGCTGGCCGAGCTTGGCATCGATGATATCTCCATCGGGGCAGAGACCGGCTACGACTTGGCGCTCAGCTTCATGCGTAAGGGTCATACGACCGCGGACATAGAGGAACAGTGCGCAAGGCTCGATGCCGCCGGTATCTCATACAACCTGTTCTACCTGGCAGGCATAGCGGGCAAGGGGAGAGGTGCGGAAAACGTCGAGGCTACCGTAGGGGTATTTGGGCGCACGAACTCCAACCGCATCATGGTTCATACGCTTACGCTGTTCCCTGGTGCCGACCTGCATGAGGATATTGCCGCCGGCAGGTTTGAGCTCTCGACCGAGGTCGGGGTTCTGGGAGAGTTGAGGCTTTTGGTGGGGAAGCTGCCGATAAGGACATTCATACTGGCGGGCCACATTGGCAACACTGCGCCGTTCAACGCATATATCCCTGAGCAGAAAGACGAGGTTCTTCGCTACCTAGATCAGCGGATTGCAGTTGCCAGCGAGGAAGAGCTGGAAAGATTCAGGAGCCGCCAACTTTCAATGTAACTGCCGGTGCGCCGAATGCCGTTCGTAAAGAAGAGATGGCATTCGGCGTGTTCTCATGCTTCCTATGATTGCCCTTCCGCAAGGGCGCTGTCGCCGGTGGCGTAGTCGATGTCGATGCCCGGCTGCACGTTGTAGCAGTAGACGTCGAAGCTCACGCCCGCGCCGGAGTCCTCGACCGACCAAGCCTCCATCTGCACGCCGCTGGCCACGAGGCTGCTCCCGTCGAAGACGGGTGTTACACGGTAGAGCACGTGGTTGCCGGTGCGATCCACGTAGCTGGCCACCTCGTCCTCGAAGGGCAGCATGCCCTCGACGTTCAGGTAGCGCGTGCCGGTTATGAGGTTCTTCGGGTTTGCGTTCTCGCCGGCCAGCTGGTAGCCGATGAGGTGGCAGCGGTTGTAGAGGTAGTTGCCATCCACGATGCCGTTGTAGCGAATGGTGTGCCAGCCGGACGGCTTCACCGAGCCGATGCTGCCGCGCTTTTCAGTGGGCATGGTCTCGGTTCCTATGAGGGCGAAGGCAACCCCGCAGCGCCCCAGCGAGTCGAGCGGGCTGTACTCCTCGAAGCTTCCGCGGGCCTTGTCTTCCTCGGTGAATTGGGGCTCGTTGCCGTTGAGCTCGACGCAAGGGCTGCCCGAGTACGCCGGGATGCTCGAAAGGTCGATTGAGGCCGCAGATGCCTGGCTCGAGCCCTCTGCGTTCTGGGCTTGGTTAGCCGAGCTTTGCTCAGCTGTCGCCTGCTGGGAACCGGAATCGACATTGGCCGAGGACGAGCAACCTGGCAGCAGCGAGACGGACAGCAAGAGCGCCAACAGAAGCGAGAGAAGGCTCTGCGGTGTTTGGCGTAAGGTTTTTTGCTTCTGGTAGCGACTCATAATCCCTAGTTAATCGTTTTCAGTGTGTTGGCCTGTGAGAATTTGGCGGAACCGCTCAACGTGAATCAGCCTTGCGAACCCGAAGGTTTTCCGTCTGAGGCCATTATCTCGCAAGAGATCTAGCATTCAGTTGCGTAAACATCTTATTGATGATCCAGATCGGCCTCTTTGGCCGCTACTCAGTCGGATCCTTCCACGAGAACAGGCAGCGCAAGCCGTTATAGATGTACTCGTAGGTGTAAGGGTAGTCGTGCCGGTTGCCTTCGACGGTGTAGTACATCAGGTTGCCGTCAGCGAAACCGGCTTCCGTGAAATCGAAGGCGTCGTCGAGCGGCTTCATGCGCTCGATCTGCGCCGATAGACCCTGATAGGCGACATCTTGCGTGCCCGTCGCCGCGAACACGTAGTAGTCGCGCTTGCCGTGGCCGGAGGCAAGCGCGGCCGCGGCAAGTGCGGAAGCGTCCTCGCCGTCGGTAGATCCGTTGCCGCCCAAGGTCAATCCGCCGCTCATGGGCAAGAAATACTCGAAGCGATCCAGCCCCTCCAGGAAAACGCGCCAAGTCGTCGTACCGCCGGCCGAAAAACCGCCGAAGGCGCGGTGCGAGCGTGATGCCGAAAAGCCGGCATCGGTTACATCTTGCGCATAGGTGTGGTAG
>CAVDDI010000196.1:0-2412 GCA_963607675.1 bacterium
ACGACCGCCTGCTCGAGATCGTCGACAAGAAGACTTCCATGCTCGATGCCTTCCGTATTGCCGACGACACGCTTCGTCAGGGCATCCAGGGCGTTACCGACCTCATCACCATCCCAGGCCTGATCAACCTCGACTTCGCCGACATCCGCACCGTTATGAAGGACGCGGGCACCGCTATGATGGGCATCGGCATCGCCGAGGGCGATTCCCGTGCGCTGGACGCTGCACAGCAAGCTATCAACTCCAATCTGCTTGAAACCTCCATCGCCGGCGCTTCCCGCATCCTGTTCTCCATCGCAGGTGGTCCCGACCTGGCCCTTTCCGAAGTTGACGAAGCGGCAAAGGTCGTTGAGGCCGTTGCCGACGAAAACGCCAACATCATCTACGGCCAGATCGTCGATCCCGAGCTGGGCAACACCATCCGCATCACCGTTATCGCCACGGGCTTCAAGGCGGGCGCTCCGCAACAGCCGCTCGACTTCGGCCGTCGCGACAACATGTTCTCTTCCACTGCGCCGGCTAAGCAGGAAAGCACTTCCCGCCCGCTGTACTCTTCGCAGCCCCGCTTCGCAGACGAGGACTACATCCCCGACTTCCTGAAGCGCCAGTAAAGGCAGCGCAGCCAGCTTATCCGCTTTCATGTAAGAAGGCTCTCATGACGACCCTTGCTCTTCCCGTTCCCGAGTTGACCAAGGGTCGTTTTGCGTCCTTGGACGCCTATACCGACGAAATGCTCTTCCTGGCCACAGGGGTACGTATTGCGTTCACCACCCGCCAGGGTGGCTTCAGCCAGGGCTGCTATGGTTCGCTGAACCTTGGGCATCATGTGGAAGACGATCTTGATACGGTGCTGCGCAACCGCCGCATCGTGCAAGGATCCTTCGGCTGCGCAGAGGCGCCGCTCATCGTTCCCAACCAGGTGCACGGCAGCAATCTGGTTTCCGTGCGCAGCATCGGCGAAACGGAACGTGCCCAGCAACTCGCCGGCGAAGGCGCTGATGGCGTGCTGGTGGAAGCGCCGGGGGTTGCAACGATGCTCTGCTTCGCGGATTGCGTCCCTGTGATAATGGTGTCTGCGACGGGGCGTTTTGCCGTGGTCCATGCGGGATGGCGCGGGGTGGACAACCTCATATCGGTGAAAACGGCCCAGGCGCTTGTGCAGGCCGATGCCCGTGAGTTGGGGAAGGGCTTTATTTCCCAGCTGAACGTCTACATCGGGCCGCACATCGGTCCCGAATGCTTCGAAACAGGCGAAGACGTGCATAGCCGCTTCCGCCGTCAGTTCGGCGAGGCCTGCGTGTTCGACCCCACCCACATCGACCTTGCTGCAGCCCTGCGCGTCCAGCTTCAGGGCATCGGCATCGGCGCCGATAGCATCTGTGATTTGGGCAAGTGCACGGTGTGCTGCAACGACGAGTTCTTCTCGTACCGCGCCCAAGGTGGCGTGTGCGGCCGCCATGGGGCGTTCGCGTACCGTTTTCCCGGGAACCTGCCTGGCTGAAGGCGTTGGCGCGGCATCGCAGCGTTCGGCCGGCGCTTACGGCACAGCACCATGAATCCTATCCCTTTGCGGTTGGTTTGCCTCGGCACGGCGCAATCGCGGTATCCTAGGTTCCAAAGACCAAGGAGGCCATGGTGAGTACGGCTACACGTTATGCGAAGGTTCACGAAAAGGTTGTTCATGAGTGCCAGGCGGCGGGGCGCAACCCTGAAGAGGTAACGCTCCTGGCGGTTTCCAAGACCGTCGATGTCGATCAGGTCGAGCTTGCCATGCAGGCAGGCGCCACTGCATTCGGCGAAAACCGTCCAGACGAGCTGGTGCGCAAGCAGCAGGCATTCCCCAACGTGCAGTGGCACTTCATCGGCAACATCCAGTCGCGCCATATCAAGGACATCGTTTCCGCGGCCACGCTCATCCACTCGGTGTGCAAGGAAGAGCACCTTGCCAAGATCGATGCGGCTGCCAAGGCGCAGGGCAAGGTGCAGCGTGTGCTGCTTGAGGTGAATGTTTCGGGCGAGCAGAGCAAGAGCGGTTTCGCCCCTAGCCAGGTGAAGGGCATCATCGAACGGGCATCGGGCCTAGGCAACGTATCGATCGAAGGGCTTATGACCATGGCCCCCCGCGCCCAGGAAGAGGCCATCCATGCTACCTTCAAGGGGCTTTCCCAGCTTGAGGATCAGCTGAACGCGCAGCTTGCCGAAGAAGGGTCTTCGGTGCATTTGTCTGCACTTTCTATGGGAATGACCGAAGATTGGCCGGTTGCCATCCATTACGGCACTACGATTGTAAGGATAGGGCGCGCCATCTTCAGCGATGAGTTCGAAGAGGCATAAGCGCCTATTTTTTGCGAAATTACCGATCGGAAGAGGATAACCGCTATGGATTTCCCGCGTCCCTCCATGTCCGCCAGC
>CAVDDI010000197.1:0-2379 GCA_963607675.1 bacterium
CCAATAAGCCATGCCCACAAACAATGCCCCGCCTACGATATTGCCAGGAACAGTGGCGCTCCAATTCCACAGTGCCCCGCCCCAATTGACCACCGAGGCATCGCCCAAGCCCATCGAGGAAAGCAAGATGCCGAAGGGCAGGAAGAACATGTTGGCAACACAGTGCTCGAATCCGCAGGCAACGAAGGCGGCAATCGGCAGCATGATGCCCAGCATCTTATCGGCTACGCTCTTAGCGCCATACGATATCCACACCGCCAAGCAAACCAAGAAGTTGCACATGATCCCCTTTGCGAATAAGGTAAGCCAGTCAGGGGTCATCTTCCCAGCAGCAACGCTTACGATCGTATCCCCGACCATGCCGCCGTTCATGCCCTGGAAGTTGGCAAGGAAAACCAGCCCAACCATAACCACTGCGCCAACGAAGTTACCGCAGAACACCACTATCCAATTCTTCAGCACCGCAAACCAAGAGATGCGCTTGCTGGCTGCCGTCATTACGATCAGGGTATTGCCAGTGAATAGCTCGGATCCGCACACAACGACCAGCAAAAGGCCCAACGAGAACAAGCAGCCTCCGAGCACACGCTGTGCGGCAAAGGGCAACCCGGTATCGCCCACCACCAGCAAGAAGAACATAGCGCCCATAGATATGAAAGCGCCAGCCATGATAGCCAGCATAAATGACTGCAAAAAGCCCATGCCGGTTTTTGCTACGCCCAGATCCACTGCTTTCTGCTCGATCTGAGCAGGCGTAAGCTGATCGGGCTTTGGCATGATCTTAATCAAATCTTCCACCTGCACGATACGCACCTCTTCCAAGATGAACTGCTTTAATCAAATGCGTAGATTTTAGATCCTGAAAGGTACGTACAACGGGTTCAGCCGATTCCGAACTTGCAAACAGCCCGTATTTCCAGCAAGCGGAAATACGGGCTGTTTCATTCTCGAAAGAGATAAAGAAAACGCCGAATCAATCGCGAAAGCGCTTCATAAGACCCTGGGTGCCTAGATCGCCGTAGCCTTGCTCTTGAAGCTCCTCATATTCGCGAAGCACCGTATTCAGCATCTGAAGGCTCAGGCCAACATCGCAGCCTTCTTCCTTTGCCAGCCTCAAGTCTTTGACAAGATGCTTCAGATAGAAGCCAGGACGATAGTCTTGCGCGATGATCTTCGGACCGAAAGCATCGAGTTGCTTGCTGCCCGCGGCTCCCGTGGATAAAGCCCGCATAACCAGAGGAAGATCCAGCCCGTGGTTTTCAGCATAGGCAAAGGCCTCTACCACCCCGGAAAGCGAGCCGGCGATCATGATCTGGTTTGCAAGCTTGCAATGCTGCCCTGCCCCGGCCCCGCCGAAGCGATTGATGTTGGTGCCCATGGCGCGGAAGAACGGGAGACACGCGTTGAAGTCGTCCTCTTCCCCACCAACGAGGATAGAGAGCGTAGCATCGCGTGCGCCCGTGTCGCCGCCAGTGACCGGAGCGTCAAGCACATGGAAGCCACGAGCCGTTCCTTCTGAAGATATACGCTCGGCAAGCTTCGGGCTTGTAGTGGTCATATCGATCAGATAGGCTCCGACATCGGCGGAATCAAGGATATTCCCATCAGCGAAGTAAACCTCTTCCACATCTTCTGGGAAGCCGACGATGGTGATCACGGCATCCCTTCCTGCAACACAGTCGGCAATCGAATCATGGAATACCGCACCCTCGGAAATCACGTCTTCGACCTTTGATCTCGTTCGAGCGAAAATATGCAGCTGATAGCCGGCCTTCATCAGGTTCCGAACCATCGATTTACCCATTATGCCTACACCGATAAAGCCGATTGATTCCATCTGTCTCCCGTCAACGTGTCTCCTAATGCTCTAGATAGTACACGGGATGCTGGGACTGCTGGGGAGCGGTCGGTGAACGTATAGAGGTTTCAGCGGCAGAGCTGGTGCAATGCAAATAAAAAAGCTCGCCATGGCGAGCCTCAGATTCGATTGGTGTCGGAGGCGGGATTTGAACCCGCACGCCCGGTAAAGTGGGCACTAGCACCTCAAGCTAGCGTGTCTGCCGTTCCACCACTCCGACGTATGTTTTGCTTCGCGGTGTTGCTTGCGAAGCAGCGATAGATATATTACCAAAACAGGCCTGGCGCGCAAGGGTAAATTCCAACTTTTTCCAAGCTAGGTACAACGAAGCCATCAGGCCTGGTCATTTGCCTCATTGATGAGCTTTTCCACCACAGACCATTCCGAATCCTCCGAGATAGGGATCAGGGATATCGCCGCCATACCCGTCTGCTCGTTGTATTCAACATCAGCGGGAACGTATGACGAGGCATACACAAGCGTGTTGCCATCATCGTCGAGCTTGCCGTCGGTGTAGACGA
>CAVDDI010000198.1:0-2360 GCA_963607675.1 bacterium
CGGGGGAACCCGCTGCAACGAAGCAGAACGCGGTGAAGATAGAGCCGCAGATGAGCACTGCCTTCTTGCGGCCGATGCCGTCGGACAGGGCGCCGGCCATGAGGCCGCCGATGAGGTAACCGATCATGGTGATCGAGTTGAACAGGGCGAATTGCTCCAGCGTCATCCACTGGTTGCCTGCCGCATCGTAGGTGGACTGCAGCACCGCGCCGATAGGGCCGCCCACGGCCATATCCACCGAGTCGCAGAACGTGATGCCTGCAAGCAGCCAAAGCACCTTGCGGTGCATCCCGGTAATGGGCATCCTGTCCAAGCGGGCAGCGATGCCGTGATAGGAACTCTGCATTTCTGCGTTCATGGTCCTACCCCTCCTCCTTAACATGCCCCGCCCTCACGGGGCTCCCCTCCCCTTCCGTTTTCGGAACGGGTTCGGGGCCGATCCCCTGCGGCCCCGAACAGCGAAGCAGGCTGCCCGCCGATTCCCCTTCGCGCTTTGCGTATTGGCCGGCAGTCCGTTTCGTCGCAAGACAATTGTTCCGCACGCACGATCAACGCCGCCAATAGCAAAAACGCCGCTCCGAAGAGCGGCGATTGCGAAAAGCTATCGTTGCAGATTATGAACGTGTTCTTTCAATAAAAGGACGGGCAACCGGCAGGGCCTTCCCGCCGAAACGCACGCTGCGCGCCTGCTAGGCCCGGCTCTCGGCGAACACGTTGGGGAATTCCCGCTGCGTCATGAAGTCGATGAACTCCCCCACTATCTTCGAATGATGCTCTTTACGGCTCATGAGGTAGATCCGATGAAAATCCTCCGGCACATCGACGATGGGGATGCACACCACGTCATCGTAGGCGTTCACCAGGATGGAGTACACCATAAGCGCCACGTTGTCGGTGTGGGAAGAAACGAACGAAGCAAGGGAAAGCTCGTCGTCGAACACCCGCAGCATATTGAACTCGTCTTCACGGCCCGCGAGCACAGCGGCAAGGCTGTTCGCAACCGAGGACTTATCGCTGTAGGTGAGCAGCCTTTCGGTCCTCAGGTCGTTCAGGGTAAGCTCGGCGCGCAAGGCCAGTGGGCTCTTGCGGTTCACGCAAGCCACCAGGCATTGCGACCAAACGGGCACAAGGTCCAAGCCCTTAGCCTCCTCGGTCATGGCGGCGAACGCCACATCGATGGCGCCGTTCTTCAGGTGCTTGGCCAGATCGGCGGAATAGGCCTGCTCCATATGGAACTGCGGCAAGCTGCCCCATTTGCCCACGAACTCATCGATGGCGGCAGACCAGAAACTGCCCTTCATGGAGTACACCGTGCCCAGTCGCAGGGTGTTGGCATCCTTTTCCTGGATGCCCGTTGCGCGACGAAGCCCCTCGTCGTAGCGTTCCAACGCCTGCTTCACGTACTCGTGGAACACCACGCCCTGCTCGGTAAGCTCAACGCCCGAGGCCATACCCTCGGCACGGCGGAACAGCGTGAGGCCGATCTCCTGCTCCATGCGCTTGATCGCAGCGGAAAGCGTGGGTTGCGCAATGTACAGGTCCTGCGCAGCCTTGGTATAGCTGAGCATCTCTGCCAAGCGATCGAAATAGCGCAAATGATCAAGCTTCATGAACGATCTCCCCGCCTTGCGGCTGATAATCGCAACGCCCGCGCAATGCCGCGCAACGCGTTTCCCTCCCTAAGCCCACAAGCGAAAAGCTGTTGCTGCGCTCCCAAACAAAACTCATAGCAGACAACTATTAATCATCATCGCAAATGAACCGTTTTCACTATAGCAAAAACGGGACCCCGAGGGGTCCCGTCTAAAGCAGGCTGTATGCAGATCCGATGGGTGGACCGGTCTTATAAGCCTAGATCCGATCGATGACTAGTCGTCGAGCAGACCCTTGGTGATGTCCTCGAGCGTGCGGCCACGGGTCTCAACACCGAAGATTGCCAGCCAGATTGCCATGAAGATGGCGATCGCACCGTTGATCAGGAACACACCCATGGTGCCCAGCGAAGTGGTGATGAGGAAGGAGATCCACATCGGGCTGAAGATGGAGCCCAGGCGACCGAAGGCATTCGCAACGCCAGCGCCACGGATGCGGCAGGCGGTGGGGAAAGGCTCGGACAGGTAGATCGCTGCGGTGGTAACGGAGTTGGTGAACGTGCAAACGCAGAGCAGGAAGCCGACGAACATGATCAGCGCGGTGTTATCGGTAGGCAGGGATGCCCAGATAGGACCGATGATTGCGATGAGCACGTAGGTGGTGCACAGGATAACCTTGCGGTTTACCTTCTCTACGTAGAAGGTAAGCAGGCCAACGCCAACCGGGATGCCCAGCTGCATGACCACGGTAAGGGTGGTGGACATGTG
>CAVDDI010000199.1:0-2357 GCA_963607675.1 bacterium
AGCGCTGCGTTCGGGACGCAGAGGTCGCAGGTTCGAATCCTGTCATCCCGACCATTGCAACCACTGAGGGGTATCCTGCAAAGGGTACCGCTCTTTTTTGTTAGAGTGGCCTCGGTTACTCGCATCAAGAGGGCAGCGCATATGTTCGGCGCCACCCGTGAACACGGAGGTGTTTCATGAAGATCGGACCATTCGGCCCCTTAGAGATCGCCATCATCCTCATTGTCATCCTTGTTCTGTTCGGGCCCAAGAACCTTCCCAAGCTCGGCACCGCCATCGGCAAGGCCGTGAAGAACCTTCGCGAAGGCCTAGGCGGCGGCAAGAAAGCCGAAGAGGCTGAAACTGAGGCTCCGAAGGCCAAGGCAGAGGAAGAAATCGAGGTTGAGGTTATCGACAAGCCTGCTCCGGGTGCAAAGCCTGCACCTTCGGCAGAAGAGGCGAAAAAGGAAGAAGCCTAGCCTCCGGTTGGCTTCACATCTCAGGTACGAAAGGGCACGCTTCGGCGCGCCCTTTTCGCGGGTATAGGAAAGGAAATGGCCGGGGTATTCGGCCGAGGGGTGTAAACCATGGACAACAATTACGTTCTCACTCAAGAAGGCAAGGACAAGCTCGAAGAAGAGCTCCATTACCTGGAAACCGAGAAGCGCGCAGAGATCGGTGACCGCATCCGCGTGGCCCGCGAGTTCGGCGACATCTCCGAGAACTCCGAGTATGACGACGCAAAGAACGAGCAGAGCGCGAACGAGGCTCGCATCGCGGAGATCACGCGCATCCTGGGCGAAGCCACGGTGGTGGATGCCCCGAAGAAGACCGGCGTGGTGAACATCGGTTCCACCGTTACCGTCGAGATGGGCGGTCGCGAGCGCGTGTTCACCATCGTTGGCGGTGCCGAAGCCGACTCCTCCCAGGGCAAGATCTCCAACGAGAGCCCGGTAGGCGCAGCGCTGCTTGGCCACAAGAAGGGCGAAGAAGTGGCAGCTCAGGGCCCCACCGGCCGCGAGATCAAGGCGAAGATCCTGAAGATCGAGCACTAGGGCAAACGCTGCCATCCGGCGCCAACGGGCCAGTGGCCTCGTTGGCGCATTTGCTGTAACGCCGCAGAACACGAAGAAGGAGACCAGCCTAAATGGCCGAGGAAAACAACGAGCAGGTTATCGAAGACGATCCCATCGAGGTTCGCCGCGCCAAGCGCGAGGCCCTCATTGCCGCAGGCAAGAACCCCTACGGCCATGCCTTCGCCTACACGCACCATATCGCCGAGCTCGATGCCAAGTATGCCGAGCTTGAAGACGGCGCCAATACGGAAGACCGTGTTGCCGTTGCCGGTCGCGTCATGGCCAAGCGCGCGCAGGGCAAGATCATCTTCTTCGAGCTCATGGACTCCACTGGCCGCATCCAGCTGTTCTGCCGCATCAATGCGCTGGGCGAAGACGCCTTCGCCGAGATGAAGGACCTTGACCTGGGTGACTGGATCGGTGTGAGCGGCCTTATGATGCGTACGCGCCGCGGTCAGCTTTCCGTTGCAGTGGATTCGTTCGAGCTTCTTTCCAAGAGCCTGCGCCCCTTGCCCGAGAAGTTCCACGGCCTCTCCGACAAGGAGATCCGCTACCGCCAGCGCTATGTTGACCTCATCGCCAACGAAGACGTGTACGAAACCTTCGTGAAGCGCTCGAAGATCCTTTCCGCGTTCCGCCGCTATATGGAGGAAGACGGCTACTACGAGGTGGAAACACCCATCCTGCAAACCATCCAGGGTGGTGCTACCGCAAAGCCCTTCATCACGCATTTCAATGCGCTGAACCAGGAGAACTACCTGCGAATCGCCACGGAGCTTCATTTGAAGCGCCTGCTGGTTGGCGGCTTCGAGCGCGTGTTCGAGATCGGCCGCATCTTCCGTAACGAGGGCATGGACCCGACGCACAACCCTGAGTTCACCTCGATGGAGGCATACTGCGCCTTCAACGACCTTCAGGGAATGAAGAAGCTGGCCCAGGGCGTTATCAAGGCCGCAAATGCTGCGGTGAACGATACCGAGCAGCTTGAGTATCAGGGCATGACCATCGACCTTTCCGGCGAGTGGCCCTCCATTCCCATGACCAAGGTAGTTTCCGATGCGTTGGGCGAAGAGGTTACCCTCGATACGCCGGTGGAGCATCTGGCGGAACTGGCGAAGAAGAGCGGCATCGAGGTGAATGCCTCCTGGACTGCCGGCAAGCTCATTGCCGAGCTGTACGACGAGATCGGCGAGCCCACCATCGTGAACCCCACCTTCGTGGTTGACTATCCGGTAGAGGTAAGCCCTTTGGCCAAGCGCTTCGAGGACGAGCCGCGCCTTACCGACCGCTTCGAGCTGGTTA
>CAVDDI010000200.1:0-2313 GCA_963607675.1 bacterium
GTCGAAGACTGTGAACGTGACGGTGAACATGCCCGACGGGGTAAGCAAGGAAACCGCCTACGCCACGGCCGACAAGGTAATGGATGCCGCCATGGGCATCGATGGCGTGGAGTTCGTGGGCGGCATGGACGGCACCTCGTCGGTTTCCATGATCTCGAACGGTGCCTCGAGTTCCAGCGGATCTAGCAGCGGGAACAGCGACAGCGATATGTACAAGATGTTCACCTTCTACCTGCAAACCGACAGCGGCGTTACCACCGAAGGGCAGGTGCAGGGCATCCTGGACCAGCTTGCCGCCGACACCGCCAACCTGGACTGCGAGGTAATCACCGACGCCACATCATCCGAGGCCATGAGCTCCATGATGGGAAGCGGGCTTTCCCTCACCATCAAGGGGCCCGACCAGGACAAGCTGGTTTCCATCAGCGAAGACGTCATGGGCATTGTGGGCCAGGTGGAAGGCTATACCGAGATCGAGAACGGCATGGAAGATGCTGCCACCGAGCTGCATCTGGTTATCGATCGCGACAAGCTCACCAAGGCGGGCTATACCGTGGCACAGCTGTACGCCGACCTGCAGAAAAAGGTTTCCGAAACCGCCAGCAGCACCTCCCTTACCATCGACGGCACCAAGATGGATGTCTCGGTGGTGGACAAGACCAACCCGGTTACCGCCGAGAACCTGCTTGATACCGAAGTCGATATCACCAACCAGCAGTCGGGCGATACCACCACGCACAAGCTCTCCGAGTTCGCCACGGTGGAGCAGGGCGTGGCCGCCAACACGGTGACGCACATGGATTCCAGCCGCACCATCACGGTGACGGCCGATGTGGAAGACGGTTACAACAACGCCCTTTTGGCGCGCGACCTGCAGCAGAAGCTGGACGGCTATCAGCTGCCCGATGGCTACACTATCCAGACCTCCGGCGAGCTTGAGAACATCAACACCATGCTCTCGCAGATGATGCTCCTGCTCATCCTTGGGTTCGTGCTCATCTACCTGGTTATGGTGGCGCAGTTCCAAAGCCTGCTTTCCCCGTTCATCATCATCCTTACCGTGCCGCTGGCGTTCACCGGCGGCCTGTTCGGCCTGTTGGCCGCAGGCGAGCAGCTGAGCATGCTTTCCCTGCTGGGCTTTGCGGTGCTCATGGGCACGGTGGTGAACAACGGCATCGTGTTCGTGGACTACGTGAACCAGCTGCGGCGTGGCGGCTTGGGCAAGCAGGATGCCTTGGTGGCTGCCGGCCGCACGCGCATGCGCCCCATCATGATGACGGCTATCACCACCATCTTCGCCATGCTGCCCATGGTGTTCAGCCAAGCGGTGGGAAGCTCTATGGAGCGCGGCATGGCCGTGGTTGTGGTGGGCGGCTTGCTGTATGCCACCTTTATGACGCTCTATGTGGTGCCGGTTATGTACGACATCCTGTACCGCCGTGTGCCTACCGAAGTTGACCTGGGGGATGAAAACATCGACGACGATCCCGGCGATGCCCAGGCGTACCTTGAGGCCCTGCGCGGTGCCCATGCGCTCATCGACTCTTCGGCTTCCGTTCCCGCAGCAGCCGGGGCGGGTGCTTCCGGCGCAACGCAGACCGTGACGCCGGCAGTCCGCACACACTTGGAAACCAAGAAGAAGCGCCGCTTCCGCCGCCGCTAGCCCAGTCTGGCCCGTCCGCGCCGGGCGGGACCTGTGCGCCTCGTCGCCCCCTTCGCCCTCTTCGGCTTCCGAGAAAGCGCGAAGGGGCGGCGCCCCTGCCCGCGGCGCGGATAGGTCGAGGACGGCCTCGTTGGGTTGCGTTACTTTTTCAGCGCCTCCGCGGGGTCGATGTTGCGCAGCAGGCTGGGGTCTTCGAAGAGCTGGCTGCAAACCAGGTCTTCGCGTGAAAGCATGTTGTCCTTGAATCCCAGTACGTTCTCATAGAACGCCAGCAGATATGCATCTGTCGGGAGCACCTTCGCGGCGGCGTTGCGGTACGTTGCCCGCACCAGCGCATCGCGGAAGTAGCGCGCATGCTTTTCGAACGGATCGTTGGTTACCGAAAAGCCCAGGTAGTTCAGGTACAGCTCGGAAAACACGGCAACGGTTCGGGTGTTTCCCTCTGCAAAGGGATGGATCTGCCACAGGAACGCGATGGTGCGGCAGAAACGCTGCATTTCCTCCGAGGTGAACGTGGTGTAGGGTTGCGCCTGCTCTGCTGCGAAGGCGCCGCGAAGCGACATCTCGTACGTCAGGGGGTCGGCGTACAGCACGCTGTCGCCGTTGAGCATCTCTTCCTGCTTCACCATGCGCTCGGTCTTGAACTGTCC
>CAVDDI010000201.1:0-2278 GCA_963607675.1 bacterium
GCATGCCACTAGGGGTCTCTGCGATGCGGGGTGCGTCGTTTCCAGCCCACCCGTTCAGTGAAACCCCCTTCGTGGTTACCGCGCCCAACAAGGCAGGGTCGACGAAGTCGGCATATTCACGACCCGAGGCGTAGGTGCCTGAAGCCGTGGTTACCGGGTTCTTCATCGTAAGACCGCCCAAGTTGACGGAAAGATCAACGCTCATCTACCACACCACCTTAGAGGCATCGAAAACAGGTCCATCGACGCAGGAACGCTTACGCCCATCCACCGTTTCGACGATGCAGGAAAGGCATGCGCCTATTCCGCAGGCCATGCGCTTCTCAAGGGAAATGGAAGTTGGTATGCCGGCCTTCAGGGTGATATCCGAAACCGCGCGCATCATCGGCTCGGGGCCACAGCAGGCCACGTAGTCGAACTGCTTTTCGGCGATGCGCTGGGCAACCAAGTCAGTGACGAAGCCTTTGTGCCCGCGGCTGCCGTCGTCGGTGGCAAGATAGGGCTCGCCGCCCAAGAGCTCGTGGTACTTCGGCTCGCAGACCAGGGCGCTTGCGGTCTGCGCCCCAAGGACAACCTCAACTTCCACGCCGGAGGAAACAAGCTCTTGGGCATGCATGAACAGGGGTGCAGCACCCACACCGCCTGCCACCAAAAGGGCATGGCGAGCATCGGCAGGGGCGCACCAACCATGTCCCACAGGACCCATCAGGTCAACTTCCGCGCCCGGTGCCACCGTTGAAAGCTGTCTGCTTCCAAAGCCGACAACCTGGTAAAGGATCACGACTTGTCGCTTGTCATCGCTCACCTGGTAAACCGAGAAGGGTCGGCGAAGGATATGGCCCTCCATGCCCGGGATCAGCATATGGACAAACTGCCCAGCCTCAACCAGTCTGCCAAGCTCTTCAACTTCTAGGGTAAGGAGCCAAAGCCTGTCGTCTACCTGCTGGTTGGCAAGAACCACGGCTCGGGAATCTTGAATAGCTGCCATGCGGCTTACCTTTCCTCCCACTGATCAAGGTCTTGCAGAGCCACGATGGGGAGGGTTGCGTTGCGCAAGGTCTCGATAGCGGAAACAAAGGCCTGGGCACCCGCAAGCGTGGTGACGTAGCAAAGGTTCTGGCGCACGCACATGGTACGCAGCTGATAGCCATCGCCTCGGGTTTCCTGACCGAACGGCGTGTTGATGACCAGGTCGATCTGGCCATCCATGATCTTGGTGCCGATATTGGGCTCTTCCGAGCCGATGCGTCCGATCTGCTCGCAAGGGATGCCTGCGGAAACCAACGCCCGTGCCGTGCCCTCGGTGCAAAGAAGGCTGAAGCCCATGCGGGAAAGGTCGCGGGCCAATGGCAGGATAGCGCGCTTGTCGCGATCGCATACGGAAACAAAGCAGGTGCCGCCCGTGGGAAGCTCCATGCTGGCAGCAGCTTGGGTCTTCGCATAGGCAGAGGGGAAGTTGTTGGCAATGCCCATGACCTCGCCGGTCGACTTCATCTCAGGTCCGAGGATCACATCGGCGCCCGGGAAACGACCGAACGGCATAACGGCTTCCTTGACGCAGAAGTGGCTCTGACGGCGCTCATCGCTGGGAAGGCCGAACGATGCGATCTTCTCGCCAGACATGATGCGGGCAGCGAGCTTCGCCAGCGGCACGCCGGTTGCCTTGGAAACGAACGGCACGGTACGCGATGCGCGTGGGTTCGCCTCGATGACGTAGACAACCGCATCCTTGATAGCGAACTGGATGTTGATGAGGCCAACCACGCCCAAGCGCTTAGCCAGGCGACGCGTGATGTCGCGCAGCTGGGACACCTGAGCCTCGGAAAGGGTGAAGGGAGGGATGCAGCAAGCGGAGTCGCCTGAGTGCACGCCAGCTTCCTCGATATGCTCAAGCACGCCGCCGATGTACACATCCTCGCCATCGCACAGGGCGTCGACGTCGCTCTCGATGGCTCCCTCGAGGAACCGGTCGAGGTAAACAGGATGGTCGGGCGTGATGCGGGCCGCTTCAGCCATGTACTTTTCCAGGTACTTCGCATCGTAGGCGATGACCATGCCGCGGCCGCCCAGAACATAGCTGGGGCGAACGAGCAGCGGGAAGCCGATACGGTCGGCAACCTGGCAAGCCTCCTCGAACGAAGATGCCATGCCTGCAGCAGGATAGGTGATGGAAAGCTCATCGAGGATAGCCGAGAAGCGATCGCGGTCCTCCGCCAAGTCGATGGCCTCGGGCTTGGTGCCCATGATATGGACACCGGCGTCCTGCAGCGCGCGGGCG
>CAVDDI010000202.1:0-2275 GCA_963607675.1 bacterium
GCCTTCGAAGGCGGCGCCACAGGTACTTGACCCTCGATGCCGGGATGCGGCGAGCCATGCGTCAAGCCGTTTCCCGCGCCGCCCCTTCGCGCTTTCTCGGAAGCCGAACCGAGCGAAGGGGGCGACGAGGTGCGCGGGTCCCGCCTGGCGCGGACGGATGCGCGTGTTTCGGTGGGCTGCGGTTGGCGGGGTGTACAATTCGCCTATGTGAAAATCCGCGTTGCGAAGGACAGAACATGAGCACTAGTTTTGGCGATACGCCCGTAGTCGGCATCATCATGGGTTCCCAGTCTGACATGCCCACCATGGAAGCATGCATGAAGCAGCTTGAAGAGCTGGGAATCCCTTATGAGGTGAAGGTGGCAAGCGCGCATCGCAAGCCTGCCGAGGTGCACGAATGGGCCTCTTCTGCCGTCGAGCGCGGTATCCGCGTCATCATCGCCGCTGCCGGCAAGGCTGCTCATTTGGGCGGCGTGGTTGCAGCCTACACCCCGCTCCCCGTTATCGCTGTGCCTATGAAGACCTCCGACCTGGGCGGCCTCGATTCGCTCCTTTCCATGGTGCAGATGCCCTCTGGCGTGCCGGTTGCCACGGTTGCCATCAACGGTGCGAAGAACGCCGCTATCCTGGCTGTTCAGATGCTGGGCACTGGCAACGATGAGGCTCGCGCCAAGATAGAGAAGCTCAAGGCCGACATGGCTCAGGCCTAAAGGAACCTTCTATGCCGAAAGAGTTTTTGAAGGGCAACGAGGCCTTTGCCCATGCTGCCCTTGAGGCGGGCGTGCGCGTGTGCGCTGGCTACCCGGGCACGCCTTCTTCCGAGGTGATAGAGACCATCGCCGCCGAGCATGCGGCGGGACGCGCCAAGGGCGTGCACGTGGAATGGTCCACCAACGAGAAGGCGGCGCTCGAGCTGCTTGCCGGCGCCGCCTATTCCGGCGCACGAACCTTGTATACCTGCAAGCAGGTTGGCCTCAACGTTGCCAGCGACCCGCTCATGTCGCTGAACTACGTGGGCGTGAAGGGCGGCACCGTGCTCTACGTGGCCGACGACCCCGGCCCCATCTCCTCGCAGACCGAGCAGGACACCCGCCGATTCGCCTCGTTCGCGAAGGTGCCGGTGTTCGACCCGGCAACACCCGAACAGGGCTGCGACATGATGGCCGCTGCCTATGACCTTTCCGAGAAGTACGGCACCCCGGTTATCATGCGCCCCACTACGCGCATCTGCCATGCTTCTACCTATATCGATACTGCCGAGGAAACCGAGGCGCGCCAGCCCGAGGGCTTCGAGCGGGACTCGAAATGGGTTATCTTCCCCAAGCGCTCGTACAAGGGCCACGGCGAGATCAACGAGCGGTTGCCCCAGATGGCAGCCGAGTTTTCCTCCGAAGCGTACGACTGCTTCAACCCGCAGCTGCAAGAAGGCGAGTCTCCGTGCTTCGGCATCGTTGCCGGCGGCATATCGTACGCCTACGCACGTGAGGCGCTTCGCCTGCTTCAGGTGCAGGCGTCCGAAGGCAAGCTGGTTTGGGCTGAAGGTGCGCCCGCCGCGCCCGTCTTGCCGCCGCAGTGCGAGGGGGATTTCTGCACCATGGGCGGCCCCGCTTGGGGCAAGCTGGTTGAGGCTCTTCCCGCTTACCGCATCATGCAGGTGGGAACTCCGTACCCCTTCCCGGCACAGCGTGCCGCCCGGTTCGCGGAGGGGCTTTCCGACATGATCTGCTTCGAGGAGCTGGATCACGTGCTGGAAGATGAGATGCTCAAGCTTGCCGGAACAACGCGTGCGGGTTATGCCGTCCATGGCAAGCTCACCGGCGAGACCACCGACAGGGGCGAGAATACGGTAGACGCCATCGCCGAGCAGCTGCGTACGTTCTTCGGCGTTGAGTTGGCCCAGCCCGAGCAGGTACTTTGCGCCCCGTGCTTGCCCGAAGCCGATGGGCAGCCTGCTGCGGAAGCCCCCGCCCGTCCGCCCATGCTGTGCCCGGGCTGCCCGCACCGCGGCGCGTTCTATGCGGTGAAAACGGCCCTGCGAAAGCCCAGCGACGGCATCTTCTGCGGTGACATCGGTTGCTACACGCTGGGCAATGCCAAACCTCTCGATGCGGTGGATACCTGCCTGTGCATGGGCGCCGGCATCACGGTTGCCCAGGGCTTTTCCGTGGTGGAGCCGGGCAAGAAGGCGCTTTCCTTCGTGGGCGACTCCACGTTCTTCGCCAGCGGCATGACGGGCATCGCCAACGCGGTGTACAACCAGCACGACATCACCGTG
>CAVDDI010000203.1:0-2275 GCA_963607675.1 bacterium
ATATAGGCCTGTTTGCTCTCCAAGAGGAACAGGCCGAAATAACGGTTCACGCGGCCATCGAACGATGCCGCGATCTGCTCATCGTCAGCGCTGCCAGCCTCAAGCTTTACCTCTTCTTCGAAGTCAACGACCAAAAGGTCGGTCGAATCAGACTTCTCCATACGCCCCAGTTCTCCAGCGATGTACTCGGCAATCTGCACGGAAAGGCCAATGAAATCGCGCTGGCCAGCGAAGTAAGCACGCAACTCGGGGGCGAACGTGCTGTCCGCAGAGAACTCGCCACGCTTGTTGTCCAGGTGCGTAAGGCATTTACGTGCCTGCTTTGCAACATAAGACTTGATCTGACGGCTCTCTAGGTCAAGCTCCGCCTGAGAATAGACGTTGACGCAAGACGTGAAATCGAAAACGTGCAATATGGCGTGGTTGATCCTGAGCATTCCATTCCTTCCCTATCGAAAAGCACCTAGGAACATACCATCAAAGCGATACTGCAGACAAAGCCATGATCGGATCAGGCACAACAGCAACGCAAAGCCATGCACAGTGCGGAAGCGATGGCGTAACCCACCGAGTGATATAATCCTGCAACTGATGAACTACCCCCAAGCAGCTTTCAGGCTGCATCGCTAGGAGCATGCATTAGATGGGTTGCACGGTTATCGGTTGCGGTAAAGCGCTGCCGGCACTCTCGGTAAAGAACAACGACTTCTTGGAACTGGTAGACACCAGCGATGAATGGATAACGAAGAGAACCGGCATCAAGTCGCGGCGAATCTCCACGAACGAGACCAACGTAGATCTGGCGGAGGCTGCTGCTCGGCGTGCCATGGGGTGGGAAGCCGATGCCGCTGAGAAGCGCATAGCCGCCGAGTCGATCGACCTGGTGATCTACTCCACGGTTTCACCCGACTCCATCGTGCCCTCGTGCTCTGCCCTCCTTCGCAAGCGCCTGGGCCTGGAAAATGCCGCAACGTTCGACCTGAACGCCGCATGCACCGGCTTCGTGTACGGGATGACCGTCGCCGAGGCGATGCTTGCCGCCTCTTCGTCGCAGGTTGCAGCAAATTGCGCCCGCAACCCGTTCAAGCGTGCACTGGTCATAGGCTCCGAGCGCATCAGCCGCATCACCAATTGGGAAGACCGGTCTACCTGCATCCTGCTTGGCGATGGGGCCGGTGCCGCCGTCGTTGAGTGGGACGAATCGAAGCCGGGCATCCTGGCAACCTACATCGTCAACGACACCGACAACGACAACGCGCTTACCTGCCCTATGTCCTTCGATTCGAAGCAGCCGTTCACGGAAGATGGCTTTTCGCAGGAATGCTGGGATGCGGAAGATCCCAGCCTTTCATCAATCGACCGGGAGATCGGCATTGACGAAGCCGTTCAGGAAGGAAGGGCGCGCCAGCTGCTGTACATGCATGGGCAGAAGGTGTTCAAGTTCGCCGCAATGGCCATGGGGCGAGCCATCGAAGAGGTGTGCCAACGTGCAGGCATCGAGCCTGAAGCGGTGAAGTGCATAATCCCCCACCAGGCCAACGAGCGCATAATCCGCTATGCCGCAAAACGCTGCGGGCTTTCACTCGACCACTTCCAGGTTTCCATAGCAGAACGCGGCAACTCGTCTTCTGCCTGCGTGCCGATGGCATTGGCAGACGCCTATGAAAACGGCAGCATCGAACCGGGCGACAAGGTGATCTTGGTTGCCTTTGGCGGCGGCTTCACCAGCGGGGCTGTGCTCTTCGAGGCATAGGCTCAGGGCCGAATGGCTTAGCCGGCAGCCCAAGGAAACGCAATCTACCCGCAAAAGAACGGGCGGCACCATGGCCGCCCGGAAAAAACGCCGAACAGCTCCGATTGCGAATTGTTCGGCGCGGTTGCTTTTGGTGGAGGCGCGGAGAATCGAACTCCGGTCCATACTAAATCATCGACGAGGCCCTACAAGCTTATTCAATGTTCAGGATTCAAGCGCCCAAGACCCATTGACAGGTCCGATAAGCGCCCTAGCGGGTTTAGTCTTGGCCTTGCGCATACCAGCTACATCGCAAGGAGCATTCCCCTTAAAATGATAACGGCAACAAGCGCGGGGAAAGAACCTGCGCCGTCACGCTGCATTTAGATTAAGCAGCGAGGGCCAGCTGGCCCTGAGTGTTGTTTTTGCCAATTAACTTGACGGTACCCCTGTTTAACGTGGCGAGGAGACCACGACCTGCTCCTCGGGTCCGACTTACCATGTCGAAACCAGTCGCCCCCAAAAGGATATTGCGTTGTGAAC
>CAVDDI010000204.1:0-2262 GCA_963607675.1 bacterium
GTGCTGGCAGGCGCGACGGCCGAAGGCCCATCCTACTCGCTTCTGCGAGTTGGTGTCCTCAAAGTCCTTGAAGGTCATGATAAGGCGCGTGCAGGAGTTCAAGTCGGAAGGATGGGTGAACTTGCCGTCCCAGTTCACGGAGTCGTAAGGATGCTCCGCGGTGGGCTCGGAAGGCAGGTCGTTCCAGCACTTGCAGGCCACTTGGCAACCCCTGCAACCGGTGCAGCGAGAAGAATCGAAAAGTATCGCCATTTCAGTCATTGTGGGTCACCTCCTCCTAAACCGTGGTCTTCTCGATGTTCACCAGGAACGCCTTGTATTCGGGCGTCTGGCTGTTCGGGTCGCCGACATTCGGCGTAAGGTCGTTCACCGCGCCATGGGTGGTAAGGCCGAAGAGCTTGCTCCAGCTGTAGTGGTGCGTCAGGCCAATCTGATGCTGCGTCTTGCCGTTCACCGTGAGCGGGCGCAAACGCGGCGTTACCACAGCGGTCACGACCACCGAGGCGCGGCGGTTCCAAACGCGGATCTTGTCACCGGTCTGGATGCCCTTCTCCTTGGCCAGCTCACGCGACATCTCGATCATGTCGCCGGGCATGGCCTCTACCAAAGCCGGGCAGGCGCGCGTCTGGGCGCCCGTCTGCCAATGCTCGGTAACGGAGTACGTGGTGGCCACGTACGGGTACTCGTCCACCGTTGCATGACGGGTGGAGTCGTCCACATACTGCGTGCCCTTGCGCTTCTTGCCGGCCGTTTCGGGACGACCAAGGTAGCATGGGCTGTTCAGGCGGCCATTCAAGAGGTTCTCCGACATAGGAGTCTCGAAGGGCTCGAAGTGCTCGGGCAGAGGGCCGTCGACCATGCCGTAGCTCTCCAAACGGCCGTTCTGCTCCCACAGCATGAAGAACGCCTTGTTGTTGGGCTCGACCTGCTGGGTGGTGCCATCGGCTAGCGACTTGGTGGCGGTGAAGTCGGGGATGTCCATGCCGGCCTTGTAGCCGGAGATCCACTTCTTCGCCTCGGTATCCCACTTCACCAGCGCCTTGTCTGCCGCCCAGGGCTGGCCCTGCATGTCGGCGGAGGCGCGGTTGTAGATGACACGGCGGTTGTTCGGCCAAGCGTAGGCCCACTCGGAGTTCAACCCAAGGCCGGAAGTGTCCACCGTGTTGCGGCGGTACACCGGCTGGCTCTCGGCGGAAACCGGGGCGTCGTTGTTGCAGTAGAAGCCAGAATAGATCCACATGCCGCAAGCGGTGCTGCCATCAGCTGCCAACTTCGCATAACCGGAAAGCAAGTCGATCTTGCCACTGGAAAGCGTGGAGTCATCGGTGCTCTTGAAGCCGCTCTTCCAGTCGGAAGTGGTGGTGTTGTAGCCGTTCAGCGCCCAAGCAACGGGACGCGGGTCGATCTTGCCGTTCAGGTAGTAGTCCCACTTCAGCTTCAGGATAGGATCGGTGGCCACGCCGCCTTCCTCCTTGTACAGGCGAACGATCTCGCGCCACAGGAGGTCGCAGATCTCGTAGTCGGGCTTGGACTCGTCCCAAGGCTCGACTGCCTGCTGGCGCCACTGGATCCAGCGGCCGGAGTTCAGGATGGTGCCCGGCTTCTCGTAGATGAGGGCGCAGGGCAGGAAGTAGCACGTGGTGCCGATTTCCTCGGGGTTCATATCGGGAGCGTCCCAGAAGGAAGCCGTTTCGGTGATTACCTGGTCGATGGTAACGGCCCAGTCCAGATGGGCCATGGAGCGGCGCACGTTGCCGGTGTTGGGCGCACTGTGGCAGGGGTTCATGCCCCATGCGAAGTAGCCCTTCATGGTGCCTTCCTTCATCTTCTCGAACGAAGACATCTCGGACCAGTCGGAGCCGTCGTGGCTGGGGACCTTCGGCCACCAGTCGTAACCGTAGTCGTTTTCCACGGTGGCGTTGTCGCCGTAGAACTCCTTCAGCTGGGAAACCATGAACTTGGGCTTGTTGGTGTAGTAGCCATCCGAATAGGTTTGGCTTTCCAGCCAGTGAGCCAACGTGTCGCGGTCGGTGGTGTTCGACCACTTCAGGTAAGCAGGCTGCTCGTTCACCAGCATGCCCATGTCGGTTGCGCCCTGAACGTTGGGCTCGCCGCGCAATGCGCACACGCCGCCGCCAGGGACGCCGATGTTGCCGGAGAGCAACTGGAGCACCGACATAGCACGCGTGTTCTGCGCACCGTAGGTGTGCTGAGTTTGACCAAGGGCGTACAGGATGGTGCCGGCCTTGCCCGGAGCACACG
>CAVDDI010000205.1:0-2231 GCA_963607675.1 bacterium
CCACGGGATGCACCTTGAGTGAATCCATTCTGCCTCAATCACCCGATTGAAGCACCCAGGAAATGCCCTTTGCGGTGCGCAACGCAGGATCCTTGAAATGGTTGCCGGGGTTCCATTCGAACCTGCTTTCCACCCCACATGAAACCAGATAACCATGCACGTCCTTGGTTGCATCGGCGACGTTGCGCAGAAGACGGCTGGGCGTGCGCGTCTCCTTTTTGCCCAGGCTCAAATACACCCGTCTAGGCTGCCGTGCAAACCCATGCTGCCTGTAGTAGTCCATGAACCCCGGAAACCAAAGCGATCCTGAGGCGCTCACCGCATTTTCGAACGCAGTGCAGTTCTGCAACGCCCAAAGGGCGAACAAACCCCCAAGCGAGTATCCAGCAATGGTCCTCCCGGGGTCCTTCACCGAAAGCTTGCTTTCGACCGCAGGGACAGCCTCATCCACGAGCCACTGCAGGGTTACGCAGGCGTTCCCCCGAAAGGGAGCATCGTCAGAGAATACGCCTTCGCACTTCCAGGGAGAGAGATCGTTGTTCCAATCCAACCCGGAAACGCAGCAAAGAGCGAACTCGGCAGGGACAACCCCTGAGAGCTCATGCCAGACGTCCCGTCCATCGCCTTCGACAACGGGAAGGTAGACGACATTAGGTTGGGAGCAGGATTTGAAACCCGCAGTTTGCCATAGGAAAAGCGACAACTTTCCGATGTCCACCTGAATCGGATCCATACCGTCCCCCCTAGATACCCCGGAACTTCCCTTCATGCAGAAGGATACCCGAGCAAAGCGAAACAAGGCAGAAACCTATTTGTTCAGAATCTGGATGTTGGTCATTTCAAGGAAATGACCTATAGAGAGACAAAGCGATTATTGCCTATATTTATACATACGCTGGTACGCGATGAAAGGCAATGATGCAACGAACAGATCAGAGGCATATAGACAAGAAGCTGATACTTTCCGTCTTCGCTTGCGGGCTCATGTCCTTCGCGGGCGTAGTGGTCGAAACAGCGATGAACATCACCTTCCCCACACTGATGGATGAGTTCTCGGTATCCACCGCCTCGGTTCAATGGGTCACCACGGGCTACCTGCTTGTACTCACCGCCATCATGCCCTTATCCTCGCTGCTGAAGCGCCGATTCAGGAATAAATCGCTATTCCTTGCTGCGGTTTTCCTGTTCATTGCCGGAACCGTATCGTGTGCTGTTGCCACGGAGTTCTGGGTTCTTATCGCAGGAAGGGTTGTGCAGGGAATAGGTACCGGACTGGCGCTGCCCCTGATGTTCAATATCGTTATCGAACAGGCACCGCTCGACAAGATGGGTCTGATGATGGGTATCGCCACCCTCATCACCGCCACAGCGCCTGCAGTCGGACCTTCAGTCGGCGGGCTAATCGTAACCCTTTGCGGATGGCGGATGATCTTCGTGGTGCTGTTGCCGTTCCTCCTGCTTTCGCTTGCCTGCGGCTTATTCTCCATCAGGCAGATGAGCGCGACCGAGAAGGTATCGTTCAGTCCCGTGCAGTATGTTTCCCTTGCCGGCGGCTTTGCCTGCCTGGTATTCGCAACCAGCAACGCCAGCACGGCTGGGTGGCTCAGCATACAGGTACTGGGGTTGTTTGCGGTTTCCGCGATCCTCTTCGCAGCCTACTTCTCGCTTGCCAAAAGAAGCGAGGACCCGATGATCAGGACCGAGATCTTCAAGAACACCAAATTCTGCCTTTGCGTTGTCTACGTGGTTCTGTTCCAGGCGATAGTGCTTGGGCTTGGTTACCTGTTGCCCTACTTCGGGCAGGTGGTGAACGGCCAAACCGCATTCGACGCAGGATGCCTGCTTCTTCCTGGCTGCATCATCGGTGCCGTGCTTGCCCCCATGGGCGGACGCATCCTCGATGTGTTCGGCTCACGTGTTCCGCTCAGTTTCGGAGCCTTGCTGCAGCTCGTGTCGATCGGGCTGTTCATCGGCTGTGCTCTGCATAGCGAACCCTGGGTATTCATGGCGGTATACATACTTGTCCCCATAGCACAGGGGTTCTCGATGGCGAACTCGATGACAACCGGCCTTGGGTTCCTACCCGAGAGCCTGAAAACCGATGGGAACGCGACCTTCAACACCATGCAGCAACTCGGCGGCGCGCTGGGAACCGCAATAACCACCTCGATCGTCGATTCTGCGCAGACCAGCACCCCGACCGACCTTATAGCGGGCACGGTTACCGGCAC
>CAVDDI010000206.1:0-2227 GCA_963607675.1 bacterium
GATGAGTGCCATGATCAGGGAAAGCGAATCGAAGTACAGGGTTTTCGTGCAGGAAAGGTCATGAGCGAAGACGAACTCGAACACCAATGTGCCGGCAAGCTGGACCAGTGCCAGGATGATTGCGGCGGCGTTCTTGTACTTCACACCGAAACAGATGATGGTTATGCCTATGACCACGCTGATTGCGAGGCAAGCGTAATCCACGATGGTCGATTGGAAACTGAAATACGTACCTGTGGTGCCTAGATTCATGACCACGAACGCCACCGAGGCAACGGCGATTGCAGCAGAGCCTACGCATACGATGATGTTGCGGGGCTTGGTTGCCCGAACAACCACGATAAGCCCTGCAATCACCAGGGGGAACAGGATAAGGAACCCTATCATTTCCATTGGCATGCCCCTCTTCCGGGATCCTATAAACAAAAAGCGACGGACGTCGCATTCCCTACTCTAATCTGAACAAGCAGGGCGAAGCGCTGAGCTTCGCCCTGCAGCCGCTACACTCGGTGAACGGGTATCTGCTATCGATCCGTCAGCAGTTTCTCAAGCGTTCGCCACGCCAACTCGGCGCACTTCACGCGCGCCGGCATGCGGGAGATCCCCTCGAGCTCGGCGGCCTCGTCGAGGTCTTCCTTTTCCTTTTCGGAAAGCTCATCGCCGCGGATCATGGCCAAGAACAAGCCCACAAGGCGCTTGGCCTCGGGGACGGTTTCGCCGGTTATCAAGTCGGCCATCATGTCAGCGGAAGCCTGGGAAACAGCGCAGCCGCTGCCCACAAACGATGCTTCCTCGATGACATCGCCTTCGATACGCAGTTGAAGGGTGAGCTCGTCTCCGCAGCTTGGGTTGATGCCCTCATGGGAACAGGTACACCCTTCCATCTGGTATTTGTAATCGGGATGAGCATTATGCTGCATCAGGGCGGCAGTGTATATGTTGCCAACCGGCGCATTAGCCATGGAACATGCTCCAAACGGTTTCCAGGCCCTGGATCAGGGCATCGATGTCGGTTTTGTCATTGTAGAACGCGATAGAGGCGCGGCAGCAGGACTCCACGCCCAACCAGGCAAGCAAGGGCTGAGCGCAATGGTGCCCTGCCCTGATAGCCACGTTGCACCCATCGAGGATACTCGATACGTCATGCGGATGGATGTCGGACACATTAAAACTCAGGGCGCCGTGATGCAAGGCGGGATCATGCGAGCCGATGATGCTCACGTAAGGAAGCTGCTCTATGCGTTCCATCAGATAGCGCATCAACAGAGCTTCGCGCGCCTCAAGCTCGGAAAGACCCTTATCGTTCACGTAGTCTAAAGCCTTTGAGGTGGCATAGATGCCAGCAGCGTCTTGCGTGCCGGCCTCGAACTTCTCGGGGACCGGGGCCCAGACGGCATCGGTTTGAGTGACGCTGTCTATCATCTCGCCGCCGGTAAGGAAGGGCGGCATTCCCTCCAGCAGGGACAACCTGCCCCAAAGAACGCCGATGCCGAAGGGGCCGAACACCTTGTGCCCAGAGAAGGCAAAGAAGTCTGCCCCAAGGGATTGGACGTTTACGGCCATATGCGGAACGGACTGGGCGCCATCAACCACCATTACGCCGCCAAAGGCATGAACCCTTCGGGCTATCTCGGCTATCGGATTCTCGACGCCAAGGACGTTGGACACCTGGGTTGCGGCAACGATCTTGGTGCTCTTCCCGATCTTGGCATCCATTTCCTCGGAAGTTATGATGCCGTTTTCGTTGGGGAAAAGGTACACGAGCTTCGCGCCAGTGGCCCGACAAACCTGTTGCCAGGGAATGAGGTTGGAATGATGCTCCATGATGGTGATGCAAACCTCATCGCCTTCCTGGAGGTTCGCCATGCCATATGTTTTGGCAATCAGGTTGAGGGCTTCGCTGGTGTTACGGCAGAAGACCACCTCGCGAGGATCGTCCGCGCCGATGAATCGGGCGCAGTTCTGGCGTGAGTCGTTTATAGCCTGGGTGGCCTGGACGGAAAGCCGGTAAAGGCCGCGCAGTGCATTCGCGTTCATCGATTCGTAGAAATAGCGCTGGGCGTCAAGCACGCAGGCGGGACGTTGGGCGGTGGCAGCGCTGTCAAGGAACGAAAGCTCGGGGTTTGCCCTGAGAAGGGGGAAATCGTCCTTGTAGGGATTGGCCTGTATGGTGGAAAGCTGCTCTTTTTCCATCGGCTAAGCCTCCTGTTCCTGGATATCGGAGAGC
>CAVDDI010000207.1:0-2223 GCA_963607675.1 bacterium
AGATGCAGGCCGAGCAGTCCATGGTGGGGAAGGTTTTGTCCAGCTTCACCATCTTCCCGCCGATTGAGGGGTTCCGCTCAACCAGTGTGACTGGGAAGCCGGCGTCGGCCACGTCGATGGCCGCCTGGATACCGGCGATGCCTGCTCCCACTACGAGCACCTTCCTGTTCACGGGAATGGTGCTGGTGTAGAGGTTCTTGTTGGTATCCACCTTGGCAACGGCCATGGCAACCAGGTCGATGGCCTTGGGGGTGGAGGTTGCCTTGTCCTTGTGCACCCAGGAGCACTGCTCGCGGATGTTGGCGATCTCCAGCAGGTAGGGGTTGATGCTGGTCTTCTCGGCCAGCATCTTGCGGAACGTCTGCTCGTGCATGCGCGGGCTGCAACTGGCTATGACGATGCGGTCGAGGTCGTGTTCCTTCACGGCATCGGCGATGGCCTGCTGCCCAGGGTCGGAGCAGGTGTACTTGTTGGTGGTTGCAAAGGCAACGTTCGGCATGAGGCGCGCGGCGTCTGCTACTGCCTGGACGTCTACGGTTGCCGCGATGTTGGTGCCGCAATGGCAGACGAAAACCCCGATTCGGCTCATGCGATCACCTCCTTGGCAGTGCTGTTCGCGGGTGGTTTTGCCGCATCAGCTGCAGGCGTGCCCTCGGCCTTCGGTTTCGCCTTAGCGGCGCGTGCCGCAGCCCGTGCCTTGCGCTGGGCTTCCTTCGCTGCGCGCTCGGCCTCTTCAGCGGCTTTCTGGGCGTCTCGTTGGAGCTGCCAGGCTTCATGTGCGCGTTCGTGCAGGTTGGCGGCGGGGTGGAAATGCCGTCCGATGCCGCTTTTTGCTTGCGGCGCACCCATGCTGGCGGCCAGCAGCTCGGTGAAGTAGTACACGGGGATGTCGAGCGCAGGCAGGCCCTCCTTGGCTCGTGCCGCATTGACCTCGGCTTCCCTCATGTCCAGGTTCAGCATGCACAGCGGGCAGGCGCAGGCTATGGCATCGGCGCCGTTTGCCTGCGCGTTCTCGAAGATGCGGCGCACCATGGTTCGCCCAAGGCTGGGAACGGTTACCTGATGCGAGGCGCCGCAGCATTCGTTCTTGAAGTTCCATTCAACGGGTTCGGCGCCCGAAAGGGCAACGAGCTGCTCCATGGCGCGGGGTTGCTCGTCGTCGTCGAAGGTGCATATCTCGGCAGGGCGCAGCAAGGCGCAGCCGTAATAGCAGGCAACCTTCAGCCCGTCCAATGGGCGGCAAACACGTGCTCCTATGCGCTCTTGTGCTTCCTGCGGAAGAAACGGCTCCAGCCCGTTGGCAACGTAGGCGCTTGCGGCCCAAGGGCGCCCGATGAGGCTCTCCACCTGGGTGCGCACCTCTTCGCTTTCCTGCGCATGCGCGGTGGCGGTTTTAAGGTGCTGGTAGCAACCGGCGCAGGGTGCGAGCACGGGAGCATCGCCGAACGCCTCTTCGGCCAGGGCAAGGGAGCGGGCGGGCAGGGCATCGCCCAGGAGCTCGCTTTCGGCGTGTGCTGCCGATGCGCCGCAGCAGTTCCAATCGGGGATCTCGGCCAATTCGACGCCGGCGGCAAGGGCAACGTAGTCGTACGATTTCGTGTACGAGATGCCGGTGGAATGCGCGGAGCATCCAGGGAAGTACGCGTATCTCATGCTTGCGCCTCCTTTGCGTTCTCGGTTTGGGCTTCGGCTGCTTGCGCTTGGCGCGCTTTGTCGATGATGGCGCGAACCTCTTCGGCGGTTTCGGGCTGCTGTGCGTGCAGGCCCAGCATTCCCCGGGTGAGCATCTTGGGGGCGCTCAGCGCGTCCTGCAGCAGATGGCCGGTGGAAAGGTTGTAGCGCATGGCCAGCATGGCTTCGTCGGAGATGCCCGCTTGGCGCACGCCATCGATGAACAGGTCGTTGAAGCGGTTCACTTCGGAAACGGCGGGCTTGCCGGTTTCCTTCGATGCCCTTCTGCAGGCGAGCATCACGCTGGGCAGGTCGATTTCCTGTGGGCAGCGTGCTTGGCACATGCCGCATCCGGCGCAGAGCCAGGGCATGTTCGATTGCAACACGGCTTCGGTTTGGCCGAGCTGCAGATGGCGCATAACCTGACGTGGCATCATGTCGGCATCGGCGGCAACGGGGCACCCGGCCGAGCACTTGCCGCATTGGTAGCACTGTTTCGGGTCCACCTGAGCGTCGTCGAGTATTCGCGCAAGGGTGCCCGCGGCTGGGACG
>CAVDDI010000208.1:0-2183 GCA_963607675.1 bacterium
CGCCCGCGCATCCATACCGGTATCGGTGTTTCCCACAGCCATATCTACGACAAGCTCCGTACCACGCCCGAGAAGATCATCGAGCGTGCCATCGCGGCAACCAAATACGCCAAGAAGTACGTCAACGACGTTGAGTTCTACTGCGAAGACGCCGGCCGTTCCGACTACGAGTTCCTTGCCAAGGTCGTTGAGGCCGTCATCGAGGCTGGCGCCACGGTCGTCAACATCCCGGACACCACCGGCTACTCCTTGCCCGACGAGTTCGGCCGCCGTATCAAGTTCCTGATGGAGAACGTCAAGAACGTCGACAAGGCAACCATCTCCGTCCATTGCCACAACGACCTCGGCATGGCTACCGCTCTTTCCCTTGCGGGCGTTGCCAACGGCGCTGGCCAGATCGAGTGCACCATCAACGGCCTGGGCGAACGTGCGGGCAACACCGCCATGGAAGAAGTGGTCATGGCCATGAAGATGCACGGCAAGGAGCTCAACGCCCATACCGACATCAACACCCGTGAATTCGTGCGTGCGTCTCGTTTGGTCTCCTCCATCACCGGCTTCGTCGTGCAGCCCAACAAGTCCATCGTCGGCGCAAACGCCTTCGCCCATTCCTCGGGTATCCACCAGGATGGCGTCATCAAGTCGCGTGAGACCTACGAGATCATCGACCCGCGGGAAGTTGGCGCTGGTCAGAGCTCGATCATCCTCTCTGCCCGTTCGGGCCGTGCTGCGCTTCGCCATCGAGTGGAGGCCCTGGGTTACCATCCCGAGGGCCAGGCGTTCGAGGATCTTTACAACGCATTCCTCGATTTGGCCGACAAGAAGAAGGAAGTCTACGACGAGGATCTGGAGTCGCTGCTTGGCGAACAGGGTCGCAACCAGACCGCCCATTACCTTCTTGAGTCCGTTCAGATCTCCTGCGGCAAGCCGCTTACGCCTACTGCTACGGTTACCCTGCGTGATTCCGAGGGTCGTGATTTCGTGTCGTGCTCTACCGGCACCGGCCCGGTTGACGCTTTGGTGAAGGCCATCAACGAGATCATCGACATCGAGAACGACCTTACCGAGTTCTCTGTCCAGAGCGTTACCCGTGGAATCGACGCCTTGGGTGAGGTCACCATGCGTGTTGCCTCCTCCGAGGGAGAGGTGTTCACCGGCCGTGGTGCCGATGGCGATATCGTCGTGTCTTCTGCCAAGGCTTACCTGAACGCGCTCAACCGCCTCATTTCCCATAACCAGGAAAAGGTAAAGTAACTTGTACTGTCTCGAGTGTGGGACAAAGATCAACGAAGACGAGCTGCAGTGTCCACGCTGCGGCTCGTCTGTCGTTGACATGAAGGCCCGTATCGCGGCTGCCGAAGAGCAGATCGTGTACACCGATGCCGTATCTCCCTCGAGCACATCTAAGCTTCCCTTGGTCAAGGACCGTTCTTACCAGGACCGTGATGGCAGGCCCCTTGATCTTTCCCAAGAGGTTGACGTCTCGTCCCTTCATAAGGACGAATCCGATCTTACCGCCATACCCGAGCTTGGGGCGAAAGACCCGTTCATCACGATGCCTATGCAGCGGATAGTCTCCGACAGCGGTAGGGTGGTGGCCGATGTCGACAGAGAAGCGAAAGTCTATCGTCAAGGCGCCCGTCGCGCCCCGTTTCCCATGAAGCCCTTTTTGGGCGGCGTCGTCATCATCTTGGTCATCCTTGCGGCATGGAGCTTCGCCCCGCAGATACAGGAAGCGGTCCAGCAGGTTTTCCAGGGTGATTCCAGCAAGGCATCTGTCTCGGTGCCCACCGCTTCGCAGCAATCTGAATCCTCGGATTCCGCTTCATCGGCCAATTCATATACAGAGGATGATTTCAAGTACGACCTTTCCCGCTCTTATCAGGAGCTTGCCTCTTGGCGTTCCGACGTTGACGGCAGGGTGGAAGATCTTGAGGGTTATTACCTTGTTTCCAACAGGAGCACGCGTCAGGGCTATGCGGATACTTGCAATGCCACTATCGAGGATATTTCCAGCGCCCGTGAATCTCTTTCCCAGCAATGCCAATCGGCTGGTGTTTCGCAGGGTAGTGAACTGTACAACAGCTATCAGAAGATCGACGAACTGTACGGTTACCTTCTCGACAGGCTCGATGTGGTTTCCCGGTGCTGGGAGAACTCCCTGTCCTATGACAGCCCTCAAG
>CAVDDI010000209.1:0-2155 GCA_963607675.1 bacterium
GGACGTGATAGGGCTTGTAAGGGAAGAGCTGCGGCGGATAGCCGAAGACCCAGTGCCCGCAGAAGAGCTCAACCGCAACGTCGAGCTCATGTGCGGTCAGCTTCTTCTGGGGCTTGAGTCAACCAATTCGCATATGGTACGCATGGGTAAACGCGAAACGCTCGGACTTGCCCAGGTAACCCCTGAAGAGCAGACGGAGAACTATCGATCGGTAACGCCCGAGCAGGTGCTTGAGCTTGCTCAAAGGATGCTCACCGTCGAACCGTGCATCGCGGTGGTTTCCCCGTTCAGCCGAGACCAGCTGCTGCCGCTGGTCGCAAGATGATCCAGGGTAGGGCAGCTTTTCAGATAGACGCCCATTCTGGGTGCAAGGATAGGAGAGATAAATGATTTCAGTAGCTGTTGCTGGTTATGCGGGGCGAATGGGCTCTGCGGTCGTAGATGCCGTTACCGCAGCTCCCGATATGGAGGTTGCCTGCGGCATAGACCCCTTCCAGGCAGATGCCCCCTTCGACACTTTCGAAAGCATCGAGCAGGCCTTGGCTTCTTGCTCGTTCGATGTGCTGGTTGATTTCACCCAGCCCGCTGTAGTTGCCAAGACCCTTTCCGTGGCACTGCCTGCCGGCGTCGACTGCGTCGTTGGCACCACCGGAATGAGCGATGATACCCTGAAAGGCCTGGCGGCCTCTGCGAAGCCGGGAACGTGCCTGTTCTATGCGCCCAATTTCACGACTGGTGCGGTATTGATGATGGAGTTCGCAAAGGCCGCTGCCCCGTATTTCCCCGAGGCAGAGGTCCTGGAGTTCCATCATTGCAACAAGAAGGACGCTCCGAGCGGTACTGCTGTCAGGACTGCTCAGGTGATCGCTCGCTCACGCGACTTCGAGAGCACGGCGCCTGGCAGCGAGACCGAGATCGACGGTTGCCAGGGTGCTCGAGGGGCTTTGGTTGAAGGCGTGCCGGTTCACTCCGTGCGTTCGATGGGCTATGTGGCCAGCCAAGAGGTTGTCTTCGGTTCGATGGGGCAGACGCTATCCATCCGTCATGACTCTTGGGATCGCACCTCATATATGCCTGGGGTTCTGCTTGGAATCCGTTCAGTGGGCAATTGCGACGGCTTGGTTGTTGGTTTGGAGAACTTCATGGCGCGCTAAGCCCCATCATGCAATAATGAGCCACGTAATCCCGTTATCGAAGGAGATAGAACATGACTGCTACCGAGCCGCGCTTTGGCCGCATGATTCCCGCAATGGTCACGCCATTCAATGAGAACCGAGAGCTCGATCTGAAGCAGGCACGTGCGCTGGCTCGCCGTTTGGCTGACGGCGGCAGCGATGCGCTTATCATCAACGGGACCACCGGTGAAAGCCCCACGGTGTTCTATCCCCAGAAGATGCAGCTCTTCGAGGCGGTTGTATCCGAGGTTGGCGGCGAGATACCCATCATCGCCAATGTGGGCGACAACTGCACTGCCGACACGGTCGATTTCGCCAAGGATGTCCAGAAGCTCGGGGTGGATGGTTTCATGCTTGTTGTTCCCTATTACAACAAGCCTCCCCAAGAGGGGCTGTACCAGCATTTCAAAACCATTGCCAATGCGGTCGACCTGCCTATCATCCTCTACAACATCCCGGGTCGAACCGGCATCAACATGCTGCCTGAAACCACGTTGCGCCTTGCGAACGATGTAGAGAACATCGTAGCCATCAAAGAGGCTTCCGGTGATCTTGCCCAGGCGAAGCAGATCATCGACAACGCACCGGCGAACTTCGATGTTTACTCGGGTGACGACTCCCTTACGTTCGACATGATGAAGATCGGTGCTGCTGGCGTGATCTCCACCACGGGCAACGTGGCTCCAGGTCGCATGAAGGAGATCACCACGCTCTGCGCGCAGGGCAAGTTCGAAGAGGCTGCGGTTGCCAATGAGAAACTCTTGCCCCTGATGGACGAGCTGTTCGTTACGGCGAACCCCATCATGGTGAAGGAGGCACTCAACCTCGTTGGCTTCAACGTCGGTGGCGTGCGCCTTCCGCTCGTCGATGCCACGCCCGAGCAGTCTGCCCATCTGGCGCAGGTTATGCGTCAGGTCGGCGTGCTTGCTTAACCGCTGCTTCAACGGCGCGGCATCAATTGAATATTCTGTGCTCCTACC
>CAVDDI010000210.1:0-2148 GCA_963607675.1 bacterium
TGCCTGAGATCATGCCGGCGATAAAACCGTACCAGATGATCTTCCAGGCCTTCATTCCCTTTGATGCCTCGGTCATTTTCGTTCCCTTCCTTGTGGGGTTTCATTTCCTTGGCTCAAAGTGAAGCGGCCCCAAGACGCTGGTAAGCTCCCTTATGCGTGGGCTGGAAGAGCTTACCGGTATCTTGTTTGTCAAGCGAAAGGTATTTCTGCCGTTCACCGACAATTTGAACGCGCTCACTTTTGAGCCTTTCACAGAATACTCCGTGCATCCTATAGGTCAATGTGTTATTGATCGGAGCTACCTATAGGTTCTCCTATCCGCCGAACTAAAGGCCGACATGCATGCCTACCCTACCCTCTTAAGGGTTATAGGATTATGCTTTATGGCCGAATGCCACGCCGCATGGCTGCTTACGGCAAGGTTGAAGGCATAGGTTCCGCACAAGGAAAGGGTTTTGAGACCATGGAGGTTCTTGAGAAGATCAGCGCTTTTGCAGGGAAGTGGATGGCCATCATAGCCTTGCTCGTTGCCGTTGTTGCCCTTGTGGCCCCCGATCCTGTGCACGCAGCGCTCCCCACCAGTTGGGTGAACCCGCTTTTGGGCATCGTTATGTTCGGAATGGGCATGACGCTTACCGCTAGCGACTTCAAGGTGGTGTTCACCAAGCCGAAGGCAGTGATTATCGGCATCTTCGCCCAGTTCATCATCATGCCCATTCTGGCATGGGCCCTGTGCATGGCGCTCCAGCTTCCCGCCGAACTGGCCGTGGGAGTGATACTCGTTGGATGCTGCCCCGGAGGCACGTCTTCGAACGTGATGACCTACTTGGCAAAAGGCGATGTTGCCCTTTCCGTCGGCATGACCGCCTGCACCACCATCATGGCCCCCATCGTGACGCCCGCCCTGGTGCTCCTGCTTGCCGGCGAAACCGTGGATGTTTCCTACATCAGCATGCTCATCTCCATCGTGCAGGTGGTGCTGGCCCCCATCGTCTTGGGCTTCATCGTCAATGCCCTGTTCTCGAAGTTCGCCGAGAGCTGCGGCAAGGTGCTTCCCCTTGTTTCCGTAATCGCCATCTCGCTCATCATCATGGCCGTGGTTTCCGCCAACGCCGCCAAGCTCATGACCGTCGGCTGGCTCATCATCGTAGCAGTGATGCTGCATAACATCGGCGGTTAC
Organism: bacterium; assembly: GCA_963607675.1. Lineage (GTDB taxonomy): Bacteria > Actinomycetota > Coriobacteriia > Coriobacteriales > Eggerthellaceae > Anaerotardibacter. The sequence continues at coordinate 1,181 of CAVDDI010000210.1, forward strand.
GCGCTGGGCTATGGCGCAGCACGGGCGCTCGGCCTTTCGCAAGCGCAGATCCGCACCATATCCATCGAGGTGGGCATGCAGAATTCCGGCCTGGCTACCTCGCTGGCAACGGTGCATTTCGCCAACTACCCCCTGGCAGCGGTGCCGGGTGCCGTGTTCAGCGTATGGCACAACATCTCGGGTGCCGTATACGCGAACATCCTGGCGCGCACTGCCGGCGATGGCGCCAATAACCCCGAAGGCAAGTAGGCATCCCCAGGAACAAGGTTCGCCCGCCAATTCAAGGGCACGCGTGCATTCAATGCCAACCCCAGCCAACCTTCAACAAGATCGATGCCCAATGCACCAGGGCTGCGAAGGAGCGCAACATGCCAAGAAGGCAAAGACCAGCCATCGGCAACCAGCTAGAATAGAGTCCAACACGCGCTCGCAATGAAACGCCTATGGGGAATGGGGACAGCATGAAGAAGATCGCAGTTGCTCTTTTGGGCTGCCTGTTGGCCACAACACTCGCCGGATGCTCGTCGGGCAACGGGTCCAACCAGTCTGCCGCAAACACAGGATCGCAGTTTTCGGACATAAACCTGTCCAACTACAAATGCGTCGACATCTCGCACCTCGTGGAAAGCGAGATGCCCGCCGACCCCTCGCTGAAGCTTCCCGAAATAGACTACTTCGCGCAGATCTCCAACGGAGATTCCGAGTACAACCTGGAAACCCTGGGCTACTGCCCGCATACAGGGACCCACATGGATGCGCCCTACCATGTGCTGAACGGCGAAGGAACCATCGAATCGGTGGACCCAACCGTGCTCATCGGCCAAGCCTGCATCATCCGCCTGGATGTTTGCGGCGATTACGAGATAACCGCACAAGACGTGAAAGACTGGGAGGCAGAACACGGCGAGATCCAGCAAGGAGAAGCCGTGATGTTCGACACCAACCAAGACAAGCTCTGGGAAAGCGAC
>CAVDDI010000211.1:0-2109 GCA_963607675.1 bacterium
CGCCCTGCTGGGGATTTCGGCTATCGCCTGCCTATGCCTGCTAACCGTGACCCTTGGGAAGAAGAGCAGCACGCATTAGCCACCGAGAGCGTTCGAGCCGCCTGCCATCCTTTGACGGCAGGCGGCTCGAACAAAAAAGCATGAACAGAACAGCAGCTTAAAGGAGCGAGATTACCTCCCAATCGTGCTGCGTGGCCTGGCTGGGACCAACCAGCGAAAGGATGGCAACAGGCTTTGCCCCCTGCTTCCCCACAAGCTCGATCAGGGAGCTCGCTGTGTCCTCATCGTAGGAGTCGACAACAAGAATGGTCTTCTCGTTCTTCTTGATGGAGGTGCCTTCAGGCAAGGCGAACGAGCCATCTTCGGCTTTCTGGGCGCAAAGGAATCTCATCCAAGCAGAAAGGGCCACGGAGTAACCGAAATACGAGTCTATCCCCTCAGGGGCAACCACAAGCTCGGGCTTGGCATCGCGGTCAACACGCTGAAGCAGCTCGACCGCCAAGCGATTGGCTACGATCGGGTCCTGCATCATCGCAACGGAGCTGACGGACGAACCGTCCTCCTTCAGGGCGCTCATCTTGTTGAGCAGATCTTTGATCTCGGATTTTTCCATCGTTAGAGCTCCTTAGCTATGGCGTCGAACGCTGCGGCCGGATGGGCGTTCTCGGTGATGGGGCGGCCAACCACGATATGCGAAGCACCGTTGTCGAACGCCTGGCGGGGCGTGGTGACACGGGTCTGATCGCCCAAGGCGGATCCGGCGGGACGAACGCCGGGGGTAACGATGAACGCCTGGGGGCCGAGCAATTCGCGAAGCATAGGGGCCTCCTGAGGCGAGGCAACCACGCCGGAAAGCCCTGCCTCTTTAGCCTGTCGCGCAAGGGAGGCAACCTGATCGACGACGGCACGCTCCACGCCTGTGGCGGCAAGGTCTTCAGAGCTCATGCTGGTAAGGACCGTAATGCCAAGGGTGATGGGCTCTTCGTCGATCCAGCATGCCTCCGCCAAACCTTCCTTGGCGGCCTGCATCATCTTCACGCCGCCCACGGCATGCATGGTGAGCATATCGGCACCCGCTTCGGCCGAAGCCTTCGCAGCACCCTTCACCTGATGCGGGATGTCATGGAACTTGAGGTCAAGGAACACCTTGAAGCCGCGCTTCTGCAGCATATGGATGAAATAAGGGCCCTCTTGGTAGAAAAGGGTCATGCCCACCTTGAGCCAATTAGCGCGGCCGGAAAGCATATCGGCAAGCTCCAAGGCGCGGGTTCGATCGCAATCAAGCGCGACGATCACGCGATCCTTGCGGGGGATGTCGTTGAAATCTAGCATTCAAGTGCTCCAATCAGTTCCTTGGCGCTGGAAACGCCCATCTCTTCGCAGTAGCGCTCGATGCCCTGCACCACCTGAAGGGTAGCGCGCGGGTTGTTGAAGTTTGCCGTGCCAACGGCAACTGCAGTGGCACCGGCAAGCATGAACTCAACGGCGTCCGTTCCGCTCATGATGCCGCCCATACCCAGGATGGGGACCTTAACGGCATTGTGCACCTGCCACACCATGCGCAATGCAACTGGTTTGACTGCAGGACCGGAAAGCCCACCGACCACTCGCGCAAGAACCGGCTTCTTGCGGCGGGCATCGATAGCCATGCCCAGCAGGGTGTTGATCAGGGAAATGGCATCGGCGCCAGCAGCCTCGGCCGCCTTGGCGATCTCGACGATATCGGTGACGTTGGGGGTCAGCTTAACGAACATGGGGCGCTTCGTTGCCGCCCTGCAGGCAGAGACAACCTCTTCGACCATCTTCGGGTCGGTGCCGAAGGTAAGTCCACCGGAATCCACATTCGGGCACGAGATGTTAACCTCATAGGCGTCTACGTCTTCGGTTTGCTCAAGGGCCTCGATGACGGAAACGTACTCGGGAACGCTGTGACCGGAAACGTTGACGATGATCGTTGCCCCCGCGCTGCGAAGCCATGGTAGGTCGCGGCTTTTCAGCACCTCTACCCCAGGGTTCTGCAGCCCGATGGAGTTGAGCATGCCGCTGGGCGTCTCGGCGATGCGGGGTGCGTCGTTTCCAGCCCACCCGTTCAGTGAAACCCCCTTCGTG
>CAVDDI010000212.1:0-2108 GCA_963607675.1 bacterium
TCCATCGGAACTGCGGGCGTCCCAAGCTCTGGCATGATCATGCTAGCCATGGTGCTGCAATCAGTCGGATTGCCAGTGGAAGGCATTGCGCTTGTAGCCGGTGTAGACCGAATCCTTGACATGATGCGCACTACCGTGAATATCACCGGCGACCAGTCTGCCGCTGTGATAGTGAGCCACCTGGAGGGCCTTAAGGCAAAACGAGCCCAGCAGAAGGCTGCGGCATAGCTTCCAACAGCCTCTCTTAGGGAGAATCGGCAGCGAGCCGGGAACTTGCTGAACCCATGCAGGAATACAGGGCCATCGCCCAACTCCAACGCGCCAAGAAGACCTCATGCATCGAGCGTGGGGTCTTCTTGTCTTAGAATGTACACATTCGATGAATAGGAGACCCATGGAACGAATTGCAAGCTTTTCCGTAGATCATAACGCGCTAGAACCTGGCATATACACCTCTCGCAGCGATTCCGATCCGGCATCTGGATGCGTAATCACCACATTTGACCTTCGCATGACCGCCCCGAATCGCGAACCCGTAATGGATACCGCAGCTGTTCATGCCATTGAGCATCTTGGCGCAACTTTCCTAAGGAACGATGGCGAGTGGAAAGAACAGGTGGTCTACTTCGGCCCCATGGGATGCCGAACCGGGTTCTATCTTGTGGTGTTCGGAGAGTACTCCCCCGAGGATATCGCCCCTCTGGTAACCCGCCTGTTCCGTTTCGCCGAATCATTCGAAGGGGAGATTCCCGGCGCGAAGCCCGAGGAATGCGGTAACTACCATGATTCCGACTTGGGGCAGGCCAAATGGTGGGCAAAGCGCTATCTGGAGAACACCCTTCTCCAGCTTGACTATGACCATACCCACTATCCTGCACTTCTTTCGTAACCAGCGAAGGCGCAGCACCACGATAGCTGGGTGCAGGAATGCTCGGACACATGTCTCTGCGACTTTCAACCAACCCATGCCGCTCAACGTAGGACCTGCCCTCAACAACAAGCTACGGCTGCGAAGCAATATAAGCCCATGAACACGAAAGGAATCCGCAATGGCCAAGGCCCAGAACAAACCGATCGGCATAATCGGGGCAATGGATGTCGAGATAGAGCTGCTACTGGATAAGATGCGTGAAAAAGGAGCAGTGTACAGATCGAAGTTTGCCGGAATGACGTTCAATGCAGGCGTGCTGGAAGACTGCAACTGCATTGTTGTCCGCAGCGGAATCGGGATGGTGAACGCTGCTATCTGCGCCCAAATACTCATAGATGAATTCAACGTGCGCCAAATCGTGAACACCGGGATCGCCGGATCGCTGGATGCCGGCATCGATATCGGAGACATCGTGATAGCAGCCGATTCCGTTAACCACGTAATGGATGTTCAGAACCTGGGTTATAGCGCTGGACAGACTCCAGGATTCGAATCGGTATCGTTTCCTGCTGACAACACCCTTCGCGCTGCAGCCAAAGCTGCAGCCGAAGAGCTTGGATTACACGCCCACGTAGGTCGAGTTGCATCAGGGGACCGGTTTGTTCGAGAAGACAAAGACAAAAGGCGTATCATCGAGGAATTCAGTGCGAGCTGCTGCGAGATGGAGGGCGCTGCGATCGCGCAAACCTGCTTCCTGAACAAGGTGCCCTACCTTATCGTCCGCGCCATATCGGACAAGGCTGATGGATCCGCCCAAGTTGATTACCCGATATTCGAGAAGAAAGCAGCCAAGGACTGCGCAAACCTTACCCTTCGCATGCTTGCCCACTCACGGTAGCGCGTAAACCAAAACCTACTTCACGAGCTTAAGCAGCTCCCTGGATACTACATTCAGGGAGCTGCTTGCTTAATGGGGCAACGCATCGATCGTTCACGACTGCTAAACGAATGCATATCCAACAATACAAGTCAACCATCAGTGTGAGCATAACATGTTCATTCCCACTATGAATGGATCTATAACAAATTCTAGTTTTCAATGAATAGGTTCAATTTATTCGAATAACCAGAACAAACTTGTTCATTATCTTGAATATTTACGCAGTATGCACATAAGTGAGAGGTATTTGGCGAGGTTTTCCGCCATTTCAGAACAATAATACGTTCACAGTTGATT
>CAVDDI010000213.1:0-2070 GCA_963607675.1 bacterium
ACACGCCAATGACCGCGTTTATGGGTAGGGTCACCACAAACGCCGCACCGCCGAGGACGATGTCCAGGGCACGCTTGCCATACTTCACATAGAAGGTATCGCGCGGCTTGGCCTCGACGCACTTGGCGTTAACGAGCTCAAGGGTATCGCGGCGGATATAGTCGGCCATCTCCATGCGCATGGCGCGCGTGAAAAGGGAAAACTTCGTGTCGTAGTAGACGCTTTTAGCCATTTGCTATTTCCCTACCTTGATTGCGGTATCGCAAATAAGGTCAACATCCCCCAGGGTCAGGTCCGCATACATCGGCAATGTCAGCACCTGCGAGGCGGCCTTCTTGGCCACCGGAGTGCACTCACTCGAGTACACGTTGCGGTAACAGGAATAGTCATTCACCAGCGGGTAGAAGTACTTGCGCGCACCAACGCCAACCTCAGACAAGGCCTGGAAAACGTCGTCGCGCGTGGCACCGAACACCTCGGGGTCGAAGAGCACCGGAAGGTAGGCGTAGTTATGGCGAACATTCGCCGCTGGGCGAAATACCGTGATGCCGGGAACGCACTCCAAGCGATCCCAGTAGCGCTCGGCCACTACCTTTCGCTTGGCAATCTCTGCATCAAGATGACGCAGGTTGCACACGCCCATGGCTGCGCAGAACTCGTTCATCTTCGCGTTGCCACCAACGAAATCCACGCTCTCGGCGCCAGTGATGCCGAAGTTCTTCCACTGGTTCAGCAATGGGTAGAGGTTCGCGTCTTTGAAGCAGACGCAGCCGCCCTCGATGGTGTTGAAAACCTTGGTGGCATGGAAGCTGAACATGCTTGCATCGCCGAAAGCCGCGGCTGCGATCCCGTTGCGCTCCACGCCAAAAGCGTGTGCCGCATCATAGATAACTTTCAGGCCATGGCGGCTTGCAACTTCGTGAATGGCATCGACGTCACACAGGTTGCCGTACACATGAACCGGAACAATAGCGCAGGTCCGCGGGGTAATCAGCTTCTCGATAGTCGCAGGATCAAGCGTGAAATCCGATGCCCGCACATCGGCGAACACGGGGGTAAGGCCCTTGCGCTTGATGGCATGTGCGGTGGAGGCGAACGTGAACGGAGTGGTGATCACCTCGCCGCCCGCGGGTAGCTCCATGGCCTCAAGGATGCACTCAAGCGCGCTGTGGCCGTTCACGAAAAGGGCCAGGTTGCGAACGCCCAGCTTCTCCTTCAGCGCAGCCTCGAGCTTCTTGTGCTCGGCACCCATGTTGGTGAGCCAGTGGCTATCCCACAACGGGGCAATCTCCTCGCAGTACTCCTCGAACGAGGGCATGGACGACCTGGTAACAAGTATGCGCTTGTCAGCCATATCAGCGGATTCCCATCTTTTCTCGCAGTTCTTCATGTATTTCTTCGATCGAGCGCAACTGACCGGCAGGGCAGCACTCGATGCGTTCCCACCCCAGGCGCTCGCAGCACCATTCGGCGGCCTCGTGGCTGTGCCTCAGGTACGCGTCATCGCGCTCATGGATGTCCTTGACGCGCCCCTCCCCCTCGCAGCGGGCGGCAACCAGCTCCTCGCTGCGTTCCACGGGCATGCTCAGGTAAAGCACCTTGTCAGGCCTAGGCAGGCCCAGCTTTCCGAACTCGAAATCGAACAGCCAGGTAACGAAGCCCTCCCACTCTTCGCGGGGTAGCTTGCTGCACTGGTGGATGGCGTTGCTGGTTACGTAGCGGTCGGCCACCAGGTAGTCGCCGGCCTCGTAGGCGCCCTTCCACTCAGTCAGGTAGCTAGCCAAGCGGTCCACGGCGAACAGCGTGCTCGCCGCGTAGGCGTTCACATCGGCCGCGTTCTTCCCGAACTCGCCGTGCAGGTACGCCTCGCAGAGCACAGCGCTTTTCTTCCCGTAGCGCGGGAAGTCGACGGAGGCAACGCTATAGCCGGCGCCCACCAGCGCGTCCTTCAGCAGGGCCGACTGCGTCTGCTTGCCGCAGCCGTCCAGGCCCTCTATGGCTATGAGCTTTCCCATGTCCGCGCCTCCCCTACTGGCCCTGGGCCTTGTAGCGGGCCTCGGTGGCCGCCTT
>CAVDDI010000214.1:0-2056 GCA_963607675.1 bacterium
CTGATTATGTGAGCCGGCCCAGAGGGAATCCAATAGTGTTAGAGGCCGCATATCGAAGGAGTATTGCGAAACGCAATGGTAAAAAACAGCGCTTCGCGGGGGCTTGCCTTATTACGTAGGGCAATAGAAAGCGGTTGACTCCAATGAAGCCAACCGCCGGATCCGGGAATGCCATCGATCGCCGGGCAAGCAAGCGGCCAGAAGGCAGCCGCCAGCCAACAGCGGCCTACCCTTTGGGTCGGGTAACGCACTCGATGATGAAGCCCACCGCATCGGTGGAATCGTAGTACGTGAAGGTGGCGCTTGGGTCTACGAGCGACTTGCCCTCCATGTATTTGGCAACGCCGCGCTTCGCAAGGGCAGCTGTTGCCTCGTCGTTGTCTTCCACATCGAAGCGCAGATGATGCAGGGCATGGCCATGCTGGCGAAAGCCCTCATCAAGGTAGTCGTGCCAAGCGGTAGCCGTATCACCGATAGGCTGCAAGAACTCCAACTGCACGTTGAAGGCGTTGTAGAACGCCGCCTTCACCGGCGCATCGATGATCTGCCCGCGGTACCACGTTTTCTTGTAGATGTTGTCGCCCTCCGAATCGGGGACCAGACCGAACACCCGCTGCATGCCGGCTTTGGCCTTTTCCATGTCCTCAACGACGATACCCACCTGAACGATGTCACCTAAAAGCTCCATCATCTCGTTTGCTTTTGCATTCATGGCCCCTCCTGTCTACCGCGCCGATCACTGCGGCGCACTACCATCATTCCACGTTTTGTCGCATCCAAGCCAGATCAGACGGCAAATCACCTGATAAGTGGCTATCGAAACCCCCTGTCCTGCGGAATCCCAGCAAAATGGGGCCCTTACGGGCCCCAAAATCGCATCGCTTCCATGCAACGGCTAGTCGTCCAGCAGGCCCTTGGTTATGTCCTCAAGCGTGCGGCCGCGCGTTTCGATGCCGAAGATGCCCAGCCAGATTGCCATGAACACCGCAAGGCAGGAGTTGATGATGTAGCAACCCATCGTGCCCAGCGAAGTGGTCATGAAGAACGCGATCCACATCGGGCTAAGGATGCCGCCTAGGCGGCCGAAGGCATTCGCCACGCCAGCGCCACGGATGCGGCAGGCGGTGGGGAACGGCTCGGACAGGTAGATAGCCGAAATGGTTACCGAATTCGTGAAGGTGCAGACGCAGATCAGGAAGCCCAGGAACATGACCAGACCGGGGTTGTCGGTAGGAACCATCGACCAGATGGGGCCCAGGATGGCAACCAAGATGAAGGTCACGATAAGGATGGTCTTGCGGTTCACCTTCTCTACGTAGAAGGTGAGCGCGCCAACGCCAACCGGGATGCCCAGCTGCATCACCACGGTCATCGTGGTGGAAAGGTGCACGTCGAAGCCGTTCGCCTTCAGGATGGAAGGCGTCCACGAGATGATGGTGTACACCAGCACGTTCATGGTGAAGCACAGGAACATGGCGGTAAGGGTGCGCAGCACCATCTTCTTCTTGAACAGGAACGCCCACGGCAGCTCCTTTACCTCGCCTTCGTCCACGCGACGCTGGATCTCTTCCGCCGTAACAGGCTCAAGCTTGCTGCCTGTCACCTTCGCCGCAGCAGCCTCGAAGCGCTCCACGGTATGGTTCGCCTCTTCGGTGCGGCCCTTCATGGCCAGCCAACGGGGCGATTCCTCCAAGAAGGCGAAGCACAGAACCACAACCAGCGTGCCGATGCAGCCGCAGATAACGAACACGGGGCGCCAGCCGACCATCGGCAGAACCACCATGTTCATGGCGGATGCAACCAGCGTGCCGCAGTTGGCGATCAGGCCGACGTACGACTGGTAGTTGCCGCGACGTTGGGGCGGCGTGAATTCAGTGAGCGCCGAGTAGCCCGCCGGGAACGCAGCGCCGAGGCCAAGTCCCATGAAGAAACGGCATCCGGTGAGGAAGTTCGCATCGGGCGAGCCTGCCGCGATAAAGCAGAACACGGTGAAGATTGAACCGCAGATGAGAACTGCCTTCTTACGGCCGATGCCGTCGGACAGGGCGCCGGCCAT
>CAVDDI010000215.1:0-2054 GCA_963607675.1 bacterium
GTGGCACGATTTCAGGAATTCGCCCGCAGGCGCTTGCTTTGGATTCGGTGATCCTTGGGCGGGCAGGATAGGGCAAACGAGGGCGGCAGCGCTAGAGGAATGGGATATCATGTCTCCAGCTGATTTTAGGAGGCAGATTCGTGGCTGAATACATCGAGGGAAAGCGCCCGGTTCTTGAGGCGCTGAAGGTTGGCGTGCCGGCAAAATGCCTGTATGTCGCAGATGGCCTGAAGGGCGATAAGGTTGTTGACGATGTGGTGCGCCGCGCGCATAAGGCCAAGATCTCGGTAAAGCAGGTGAAGCGCCCCGAGCTGGATAAACGCTCAGAGCGCGGGTCCCATCAGGGTCTTATGCTGGAAACGCTTTCTTATCAGTATTCCAATGTGAACGAGATCGTCATCGCTGCGAACAAGCACGCCCAGGCTAACGATGGCAAGGCGCTCATCGTCATCCTCGATCACATCACCGATGCCGGCAACCTTGGCGCTATCGCGCGTTCGGCGGAAGTGGTCGGCGCTTCGGGCATCATCATCCCCAACAAGCGATCCGCCCGCGTTACCGCCGCAACATACAAAAGCTCGGCTGGTGCAGTCGCCCATATCAAGATCGCCCAGGTGGGCAATATCTCCCAGATCATCGACAGCCTGAAGAAGGAGAACTTCTGGGTTGCCGGGGCATCTGAAAAGGCCTCGCAGTGCATCTGGGATTCTCCGCTGGCTGGGCGCTTGGCCCTGGTCATGGGCAACGAAGGCGAAGGGCTGGCCCGTCTTACCCAAGAGCATTGCGATTTCCTGGTGGCGCTTCCCCAGGCAGGAGAAGTGGGCTCTTTGAACGTGGCGCAGGCATCCACCGCCTGCATGTACGAGTGGATGAGGCAGTGCAGGGGATAGCCGCCCCGGCTCCTGCTTTCCCTTGATCCGAATAGGGCGATCACCATGGCAAAAAAACGGAACAAGCTCCTCATCGTCGACGGCTACAACGTGCTGCGCAGCGGTCAGCGCTATGTGCACATGCGTCGCGATGCCGACTATACCCACGACCGCTTCAACAAGGTCCGCGAGTCGCTCATCAGCGATGTTGCGGCGTTCGCAGGCACGGAGTACAAAGCCATCATCGTCTTCGATGCCGCCGACAACTCCGAATCGGCCGGCAAGTCGGAGCGCATCGGAGGGGTGAAGGTGGTCTTCTCCCCATACGGCTCATCTGCCGACAAGGTTATAGAGAAGCTGGCGCACGATGCTCGGGAGAACCGCCTCGAGGTGATGGTGGTCACCAGCGACGCCACCATCCAAGACACCGTGTTCGGCGGCGGCGTCGACCGCATGAGCGCCAATGGCTTCAGCTTGGAGATGGAGGATCTGGGCGATGAGGCCAGGCGCGACCGCACCATCGAGGTCCATCGTCGGGCAACGGTCGCCGACCGTCTCAGCCCCGATGTACTCGAAAAGCTCAAGGCAATGAGGGACGGCAAGTAGCTTTCCTGCAGGCCTGTTCCTTGCAGGGCGTCTCGCGAGCCTTGCCGTTTCCGGCGCTTGTTGCAGTTGCGTCGAGCTGAGGGCCATTGCGTTTTCAGCCACTTCTCCCTTGCCTATTGAACATTGCAATGTTGCGCCGTGTGAACTGCGGTTTTCACTGACCTATACTGATGGTGACGTTTGAGTTTCCCGGTCGGTTGCATGTGGGGTGCAAGAAGTGCTTTCGGCCCGCCGACTGCGCTGCCGGGAAGAGGGGAAGGGGAATCTGATGAAACCGCTCAAGGGGATCAAGGTGGTGGATCTCACCACCTATATGGCGACGCCGGCAACTGGTCGCGTGCTTGGCGAATGGGGCGCCGATGTCATCAAGGTGGAGGCGGCCAAAGGCGATCCGCTGCGCGTAACCCAAGCTGCCGTCTTCAACATGCCGATGTCCGACGAGGAGAACCTCGCCTTCGACATGTGCAACCTAAACAAACGCTTCATCTCGCTCAACCTGAAGAGCGAAACCGGCGCCGAGGTTATGGACAGGCTTCTGGCTGAAGCCGATGTGTTCCTCACCAATACGCGCACCAAGTC
>CAVDDI010000216.1:0-2011 GCA_963607675.1 bacterium
ATCCAGAACAATGCGCTCATGTTCCATGCATGCGTGCCCCTGAACGCCGACGGAAGCCTAAAGGAAGCCAACCTGTATGGCCAGAAGCTCAAGGGCAAGGCCCTGTTCGATGCCGTAGACCGCCACGTGCGCAACGCTTTCACCGCCACCGACCCCGAACAACGGAAAAAGGGATGCGACTTGCTCTGGTACCTTTGGCTTGGAGACGCATCACCGCTGTTCGCCAAAAGCAAGATGGCCACGTTCGAGCTGTACCTGATCGCGGAAAAGGAAGCCCGCAAGGAAGCGAAGAACCCGTTCTACACGCTGTACCAAGACGAGAACACGGTAAATGCCATCTTCGAAGACTTCGGGATGGATCCGAGCAACGCCTATATAGTCTGCGGTCATGTACCCGTTAAGGTGAAAGACGGCGAAGACCCCGTCAAGTGCAATGGCAAGGTGATAATTGTCGACGGTGGCATGTCGTCTGCTTACCGCAAGACCACCGGCATCGGAGGTTTGGCCCTAGTCTCCGATTCCGAGGGCATGCGCCTTGAAACGCTAAAGCCATTCCCGAGCAAGATAGCAGCTCTTAACCAGAACGCAGAGCTTGAGACGACCACTACCCCAATCCACGACAAGCCATCGATGCCCACCTTCGGTGACACCGACAAGGGCGCTATGCTCAAAAAACACGTTGCAGATCTCGAAACGCTGATCAGAGACTAAAGGCATCCTCCGCCCCACCCGCCGCGCGCAGCCCCAAGTCGCATAGGCTATAGCGTATATGGGCAGAGAACACGTAATCGCTCCCCGTATCGGTTCGATTCACCGATACGGGGAGCGATGGTTTACTCACTGTTCATCAAAGAGCATCCATTTCGTTTACAATTCACGTTTGGCAGAAACAGAGCATTTCGCACTGCGGCCACGTACCGTACCCACCGAATGGAGCACCTATGTCCCAATTGTCTGAACTTGGAAAAGAAGCCAAGGATGATCTGGAGCAAGCTGCAGCAGAGATCAACGAGAGCAATGCCCGCCGGCCCTGGTATAAGAAGCTCTCACTTACCACCTGGATCATGATAGCCCTGGTGCTTGGCATCCTTGCCGGCCTTGCCCTACAGGCGAACCCCGATATCGCTACAACGTATATAAAGCCATTCGGCACAATATTCCTCAACCTCATCAAGATGATCGTCGTGCCGTTGGTCATTTTCACCATGGTAGCTGGCGTGATATCGCTTTCCGACATCAAGAAGGTGGGCTCCATCGGCGGGAAGACGATTGTCTACTACCTGATAACCACAGCCTGCGCCATCACCATCGGCCTGATAGTCGCAAATGCGCTCAACGTTGGCGCGGCAGCAAACCTGAGCACCGAAGGCTTAACCTATGAGGCAAAGGAACAGCCTTCGTTCATCGACACGCTGGTGAACATCTTCCCCTCAAACTTCATCCAGCCAATGTCGGAAGCAAACATGTTGCAGGTGATCGTCATCGCCCTGTTCTTCGGTTTCGGCATACTGGCCGCTGGCAAGAAGGCCAAGCCCGTGGCAGATTTCGTGAACGGCATGAGCGAAGTCTGCATCAAGATCATGCAGTTCATCATCAGCTTGGCCCCCATTGGCGTGTTCGGCCTTATAACGCCCGTTGTGGCTTCGAACGGCCCCGATGTGCTGCTCCCCTTGCTGCAGCTTATCCTTGTTGCCTATGCGGCCATGATCCTGCATATCGTGCTGGTGTACTCGGGTTTGGTGAAACTGCTTGCGAAGATGAGCCCGGTGACCTTCTTCAAGAACCAAATGCCCGCCATGGCCTTTGCCTTTGCATCCGCTTCTTCGGTGGGGACCCTGCCCGTCAACATGGAGTGCTCGAAAAAACTTGGGGTCTCGAATGAGGTTTCAAGTTTCGTGTTACCGCTTGGCGCCACCATCAACATGGACGGAACCGCTATCTACCAGGGTGTATGCGCTGTTTTCATAGCCCAGGTGTTTGGTATCGACCTCACCATAGGCCAGCAGGTGAC
>CAVDDI010000217.1:0-28113 GCA_963607675.1 bacterium
CCCGTGAACTGCGCGGCAGTATTAGTGAAGTCGGAAGGCTTCATCTGCATATAGGAAGTGCCTACTTCCGTACGGCTTACGTTCATCTTGCCGCTATACGTCCAGGGCTCAACGCCGGAAGCCTCAGCGTACTTGGCGTAGTCGGAATCGCTTGGGTCGTAACCCTCGAAAACCCAACCCTGCTGATCTTCCGCGGCAGCAGATGCAACGTTGTAGTGCGCCTGGCCGTCGTAGACATAGGTGGCGTTAAGACCAGCTGCGGTTACGGTTACTGCCTGGTCGTTATCGCTTACCGTAAGGGTGCCTTCCACCTTCTGCACTACCTGGTAGTTTTCAGCCTTGGTGTTATCGGCGTTAAAGCTGTACGTAAAGGCGTTGGGGGAAGATCCAACGTTGGTCTGGCTGCCGGTGATATCGAAGGTTGCTCCTTCGCTGCCCACGAAACCATCGCCCGCAATCGTGATATCAGATTGCTCATTGCGGGTAAGCGCGAAACCGTCGTACTTCTTGGTAGCAGAGGCGGAAGTGAAGTTCAGCGTGCGCTGGGTGATCTGCAGGCTCTCGCTGTTTTCGGCGTACTGGCCTTCAGTGTTGTAGTCGGCCCTGGCGCGCAGCTTGACAACCTTGCTGTCGCTGCAGTCGGTCGCCTTGATCTGGGACGGGCTATCTACCCAAGTCTTGCCACCGTCGGCACTGTACTGAACATGCAGCTCGTTACCGAACTTATCGATAGCAGTAGCGGTTCCGGCAGTAACAGCGTTGCTGTCGTACTTATGCTGAACATCCGTAGTAGACCAGGTGATGTTGTTCTCGTCAATGTCAACAGGGGTAATCGTAAGCTGGCCATCCACGATAACGAACTCAACGTTGGTGAAGTTCGCGCTGACGTTGCTGAAGTCGGCAGCCTGGAGGCCCATATCGTAGGAGCCAACAGCGGTGCCCTTGGCTACCTTATGGCTGGCATCGCCCACGAAGGAGAAGCAGCTTTCGGTGTACAGGTTGTTGCTCGACTCGAAAACGTAGCCCTCAACGGTCTGTTCTTGGTTGTTGAATGGCTTGGAGGCGCTGTTCTCGGTAATGGTGACGGTAACCTTGTCGGAAACGGGATTTACCTTCAGGTTGCCCTCGCTCTTGCTTATATTGTAGTTGGTTTCCTTCACGCCAGCATTCAGGGTGTAGCTGAAGGCGTTGGCGCTCGAGCCGGCATTGGTCTGGCTGCCCGTGAAGCTGTAGGTTGCGCCCTCGCCTTCGGCCCAGCCGGTCTCGGTGGCAAGGTCGGTGGCGTCATTGGTAAGGGCGGTGCCGTCATAGGCCTTCTCCAGGTCGGCGGACTTCAGCGTGACGGTTGCTTTGTCAATGACAAGGCTGCCGTTCTCGGTCGAAACAGAGAACTGGTCGGTTACAACGTAGCCGTTGGCATCCGTAACAACTGGAGTGCCGGTGATGTTGTTGGAATAGGTACCGGCATCGATCTTCTTCGGGTTTTCGGTGGAAAGACCAGACACGGTGTACTTCTGGCCATCCTTCGTGAACTCGTACGTTTCAACGCCTGCTGCCTCGTGCTCTTTGCCGTCGTAGGTGGCTTTGCCGGAATTGGCTTTAACCGTGATTTCGTACTTGGATTCACGGTTGGTTACGAGCAGCGTACCGTTGGTGGCCGAAATGATGTAGTTATCGGCCTTGGTGTTGTCGTTGAGTGTGTAGCTGAAGGCGTTGGCGCTCGAGCCAACCAGGGTCTGGCTGCCCGTGAAGCTGTAGGTTGCGCCCTCGCCTTCGGCCCAGCCGGTCTCGGTGGCAAGGTCGTTGGCGCCATTGGTAAGGGCGGTGCCGTCATAGGGCTTCTGCAGATCAGCCGACTTCAGCGTGACAGGTGCTTTGTCGATGGTGTAACCGCCATCGGTCACGATGAACTTAACGTTAGAGAAGTTCTTATTGGTATTGGCGAACTGCCCTGCAGCAAGGCCCATATCGTAGGTATCGGCATCGGTGCCCTGGGCAACAGCAGTGCCGCTGAAGCTCACATAGTTTTCGCTGTAAAGCTCGCTGCCGTCGATCGAAACGGTATAGCCTTCAACGCCATGGGGAGCACCGTCGTATACAGACGACCCAGTGTTGCCCGTAATGACCACGGTTACCTCAGAGGTGATCGGACCGATTTGCAGGGTGCCCTGAACCGGAGTGATCTCGTAGTTGCTGGCCTTGGTGTTGCTATCAAGCGTGTAGCTGAATGCATTCGGAACGCTGCCGGAATCGGTGATGGTGCCCGTTACATCGTAGGCAGCACCCTCGCCAGCGGCAAAGCCATCGCCGGAAACAACCACGCTGCTGTTGGTAAGCGGCGTGCCATCATAAACCTTGTAGCCGTCACCGGAAGTCAAGGTGACGTTGCGCTTACCGATAACAAGCGCTCCATCGACGATAACGAACTCGACGTTGGTGAAGTTCGTGCTGGTATTCACGAAATCCTCGGGCTTGAGTTGCATCTCATAGGTACCTGCGTCACTGCCGGTAACCGTGTCGGTGCCGCTGAACGTGAAGTCTGCTTCGGTGTAGAGTGCGTTGCTGCTGCTCACATCGTAGCCCGCAGCGCTCTTCGGGGTTCCATCGTAGGTGTAAGAGCCACCGTGCTCGGTAATGGTAACGGTTACCTTTTCGGTAGACGCGTTAACCGTAAGGTCGCCTTCGACCTTTACGAGGTTGTAGTTTTCAGCCTTGGCGGTTTTGCCATCGAAGGTTACCGCGAAGGTGTTCTTGGAAGTTCCTTGGTTGGTTTGCGAGCCGGTGAATTCGTAGGCTACACCCTCCTCTTCTCCTTCGACGAAGCCACCAGCGGTAACATTGGCCTCATGCTTTGTGAGCGGCTTGCCGTCATAGGCCTTGGAATCGCTAGCCGAAGTAACGGTGACGTCCTTAGGGGCAATAGTGAGCAAGCCCGACTTTGCAGAGACGGAGAACTGCGAGCTTACATCGTTTCCATTAGCGTCAACGACCGTCCAGCTGCCATCCTCGTTGGTGCTGGTGATTACCTGAACGTATTCGCCCGCGTCCTTACCGGTTACGTCAGACTTATAGTTCTTCACCGTGAACTCTACGCCGTCAATAGTGAACTTGTCGGCAACCAGGCCAGACATCGTCTGATCTTTGCCGTTGTAGGTTAAGGTTTCGTTCTTGCCCTCAAGAGCAATGGAATACTTGGCCTCACGATTGGTTACGGTGAGCGTGCCGGGGCAGGTTGTGATGTCGTAGTTGTTCAGGTTGGTGCCGGACTGCGCCTTCCAGCTGTTGTCCTTCACCGTGCTGGCGGAAGCGCCAACAACGGTCTGCGATCCCTCGATGGTTGCAGACCCGATTCCCTGACCATCGACGAATCCATCGGTGCTGAATTCGTTCGTGGTCAGTTCCTTGCCGTCATATTCCTTGGTGGCACTGCCAGCGGTAATGGTCGCAGCCTTCTTATTGATAACGAGCTTGCCGTCAACCTTGTTGATCGTGAACTGGTTGGTTACGTCGTTGCCGTTGGCATCGGTTACCTTGGCGGTACCGGTTACCTTGGCGGCGTACTCGCTGGCATCGGTTCCATTGGCAGATGCTGCAAGGCCCGAAACGGTGAACTTGACTCCCTTGTCGTTGATGAAGGTGGTGCCCGTCACGCCGGAGACGCTTTGCTGCACGCCGTTATAGGTGACAGAATCAGAGTTAGCAGTAACGGTGACTTCGTACTTCTCATCCTTGGCGCGATCCTTGACGGTCAGCGTGCCCTCGTTCTTACTAATGTTGTAGTTGTCGGGATTGGTGCCAGCATTAAACGTGTAGCTGAAGGCGTTAGCGCTCGAGCCAACCAGGGTCTGGCTGCCTGTGACGGTGTAGGTTGCGCCCTCGTTCGTAACGAAACCATCGCCGTCGACGGTTACGGTGCTATTGGTCAAAGCGGTACCGTCGTAGGTTTTCTGGTCTGTGGCGGAAGTAAGCTGAACCGTACGCTTATCGATGGTCAGCTTGCCGTCGACGCTCTTGGCGAAGGTGTAGGCGCTGGTGACGTCGGTGTCGCCGCGCATGACCTTGTAGGAGATCACCTTGTTCGTGCCCTCGTCGCCCACGTTGGTGGCGGAGCCCTCGACCACGGCGCTCAGCACGTCGCCCTCAACCAGGACGCCATCGGTATAGGTGAAGCCGTCGTTGGTAAGAGCGATGCCGTCGTAGGTCTTGGAGTCAGAGGCGGCGGTCACGGTGATGGTGCCCTCGATCGCGTTGATGGTGAGAGTGCCGGGCTCGGTCGTGATGTTGTAGTTGCCAGTGGCGTCGTTGCCCTGGGCGTCGGTGATTGCGACCTTGCCGGCGGCGGTGATGGTGCCGGGGTACTGGCCAGGGGTTGTGCCCTTCGCAGACGCCTCGACGTTGGCGGTGTGACCGCCAACCAGGCCATTAGCGGTCACTCCGGTCAGGTTGTGCTCGGATCCGTCGGCGGTGATCTCCGCGGACTCGCCGGTGAAGGACACGTCGCGCTTGCTGATAACAACCGTTGCCTCAGCGGTGAGGGTTGTCGTCTGGCCGCCGACCGTGACGTCTTGCTTTACCTGTACCGGATACTTGCCAGCATCAGTGAAGCTCGGCTTCTCATCGACCCACGTTGCACCACCATCGGTGGAGTACTGTGCAGCACCGGTAGTTATAAGCTTCTTTGCCTGCTCTACATACTTAGGGTCAAGACCTGTACCTTCGTTGATGTTCACGTCAACGGCGATAGTGTGGGATGTTCCGTCGTAAACATACTCCCCGCCTGTAGCAGAAAGATTTGCCCAAAGGGCATCGAGCGTATAGGTCTGGTTCTTGCTGTAGCAATAGGTAACGGTATCGCCTGCGGCTCGAATAGCGGCAGCTTGCCCATCGCGCTCCTTGTCCATCCAGCCAATGAACACACGATTATCGGCCGTCGGAGTGCTACCGGTCACTACGAAGGTATCGCCCTTTGCGAAGCCGTAGTTGTAGTACCACTTCTGACTTCCTGCCTGCTGAGATGTGTCACCAGGAGCGCTCCATGATGCACTGTCGAGCACCAAGTTGTACCCAGCCTTACCAGCCTTAGCTTTATAGGTAAGCGTGATAACGTTCTTCGACTCGTCGGAATCGATGGTCAGCGTGGAAGAAGGACTTGCGCTGCTGAACATATAGCCCTTGATGTCGGGATGCTCGATGGACGAAACCTGTATCTTGTCGTCAACTTTATTGCCGCTAACGGTCTTAGAGCTAGCGAGCTCGTTGCCCATCTCGTCTACATATTTAATGGTGTACTTGCCGTACTGATGGAAAGTCCATGTTCCCGTGAAGGTAACGGTTTCACCACTGCGCTTGGTTTTGACGGAATCCTTATCCCAGCCTGAGAACGTCCAGTAACCATCGTTATCAGCGTCTGCGCATTCCGTTTCAGATGGGCTTTTTGCCTTGACGGTCGTTTCTGCAGCATAAGAGGCTTTATCTACGGGGAGGTAGTTGTTGATTTCGCCAAGAAGCGCCATTCCGTCCGTGCCGGAAACGAACTTGTATTGAACCTGGCTCTCAGGGGCAATCTGGCAAGTACATGTGGCTGTCTTTGTCACTATGGCGGTCGAGCCGATATCACCGGAGCTAATCGTATAAGCACCCTTATATGTCGAAGTTGCGTTTACCGTGAGCACCACGCTGCCGCGCTCGCAGTCGGCCTCCGTGGCTACATAGTGAACCGTGCCGGTAAAGGTTCCATCGCTGTTTTCGGTCAGGTTCTCTACTTCCACAGACGTGCCGTTGACGTTCGCATAATTAACGCGAACACCGGCAACCGAATCCTTGCCACTGCCTGTTGTCTTCGGCTCGATGGTCACGGTGAACGTAAGCTCATCGCCAGCAACAACATCGGTGGTCCTGTCGCTCACCGCAGCTACATTCATATCGGGAGATTTGGCGCTGATGGTGAAATTCGCATCCAGTGCGGTAGCCGCGCCGCGATACCAACCAAAAGCAGCCACATATCCTGCCGACTTGGCAGCCGCCATAACCGTTGCAAGACCCGGATAACTATTGATGTTGCCCCAACTTGTGGCGTCTACGGCATAGATATCACCATTGCCAGATGCTCCAAGGCCGGTGATGATGTGGTTGCTATTCGGCTTGACGAAAAATACTACATACCCAGGCTTGTTCTGGGTGGTGTAGTCGCTGATGGAAACGGTACCCGTTGCCTTACTGAAAGAAACATTCGACACATCGCTTGCCTCATGCCAGCTAAAATAGGCAACATCGGCATTTTCTATCGTCGGCGTAATGGTTGCCTTGTAGCCACTCGGCGAGGACTGCTCGGTAACAGCTATGGTCTTGCTGGCGGTTTCATCACCGCAGGTAGCAGTGATGGTCACGCTTCCAGGCGCCACCGCGGTCACGATGCCGTTAGCGTCAACCGTAGCCTTCGACTCGTCAGACGTGCCCCATGTCACTGCCCCGGAAAACCCGTTGGCACTGTAAACGGCGAATTTGCCAACTTCAAGAGTGCTGTTGCCAGTAACGCTGCCCGCAAAATCGGATACGACGTTTTCGTCTTCAAGGCTAGTGATGGATACAGCCGCTTCGCCAGCTTGGTCGCCGGGGACCTCGGCAGTCTCAAGCTTGAGGGATGCGCCGCTGGCAACATCTGCTGCCGCAACGGTGTACACGTCTTCGAAGTTGGGGGTAAGCGCAGTTTCCACGCCATTCACCGTAAGCTTCACGGCGGTAAGCTCGTAGCCGTCGTTGGCGGTGGCGGTGAACTTGAGGTCCTTGCCAGTAGGCACCGTTACCTTGGTTGCGGGAAGGCTGATGTCCTGCTTGTTGTAGGTGATGTAGGCATTGCCCAGGTCCAGGGCCACATCTGCCTCGGTTGCCTGGGGCGCCGTGCTGGCTGCGGAAGACGAGCCAGACGCCGAAGAGGAGCTGCTGCCAGAAGAGGCAGAGCCGGAACCGGCAGAATCCTGGGAGCTTGCCGAGGAATCGGACTTCGAGCTGTTGCTGGAAGCGGTGCTTTCCGTCTTGGCGGTTTCGGCCTTCTTGGCTTCTGCACCAGAGGCCTTTTCGTCGGAGCTGGAAGCACTGCCGGAATCGGCAGATTCCTCGCTGGCCACGGCCTGGGTTTGAGCAGCATCGTTTTCGGCGAAGCTGCTGGCGGGGGAAACCGCGGGGCAGCCGAAGCCGAGCATGACCACCGACATGGCAACGGCGACCACCTTATGCCCAAGCGAGAAGTGCTCGGTCATGCTCTTTGCTGCTTTGCTATTCGTGTTGTTGCTCATGGCAATTCACCTCATCAACCGTTCCGTTGGGGAACCTTCGCGGTTGGTATTTCACTATGACACGCAGCCCTTGGTGGGCTTGATGCCTGAAGCCCCTGTTCAGCAAGCTTTTCCATCCTGCTGGAGCGCAGACACCTATGCCAATTTTCAATCGGTTAAATTTTATTTGAAAATCAGGTAATTTACTAGATTCGTAGGATGTTTTTCTTTGCTTTTATCAGGCGATTCAGCTGGAACGAGGGACCCGCCCGAGCAAGCAAGTATTTGGCGCGGTCCTCAGCACTTTAGCGTGCTAAAGAGGGACTGTCCCTGCTGGCGCCTAACGGGTGCGGCAGCGGCTATAATCAGCTTCGTGACCGCAACTACCGGAAATAGTGCCTTTTCCCTTGTCGAATCATTGTTCGGGTCGGTGCTGCGCCTTACCCGAGCAGTTGCCTTCTGCCTTGCCTTCGCGGCAGGCCTTGCCGCATTGCTTGCGCTTAGCGGATGCGGCGGTTCGGAAGAGGCAACCGGGGCATCGTTCACCCCCGAAACCACGGTGCAGGAAGCCGCTTTCAACAAGCAGGCTGCCACCGGAACGAGTGGGGCGCTTATAGACACCTCGTCCGTGAGCGAAGGGTATGTGGCTGCAAGCGCAACCAGCTCTTCGCGCCTGAAGCTGCAGGTTTCCGGCGGCGGCAGCAGCGCCAACTACGACCTTCCGCAAGACGGCACCCCCATAGTTGCCCCGCTTACCTTCGGCGATGGCAGCTATGAGTTCCGCGTGATGCAGAACACCTCGGGCAACAATTACGTTGAGCTGTACCGCACCACGGCAAACGTCCAGTTGGAAAGCGAGTTCGCGCCCTTTTTGCGCCCCAACGTGTTCTGCAGCTACGACGCTGAAAGCGTCTGCGTAGCCAAGGCGCGCGAACTGGTTGCCAACGCCCAGAACCAGGGCGAAGCGGTGGAGGCCATCTGCACCTACGTGGTGGAAAACGTCTCGTACGACGAAGCGAAGGCGCAGGAGTTGAAAGAGGCCAGCGGATACGTGCCCGACCCCGACGCCACGCTTTCCAGCCAAACCGGCATCTGCTTCGACTACGCCAGCCTGGGCGCCGCAATGCTGCGAAGCCAAGGCATCCCCACCAAGATAGTCACCGGCTATGTTTCTCCCAGCAACATCTACCATGCCTGGATCATGGTGTATATCGACGGCACCTGGAAAAGCGCCCAGTTCAGCGTGGAGAAAGACGCATGGAGCCGCGTTGACCTCACCTTCGCAGCGGGCGGTAGCAGCACCAACGTGGGCGACGGCAAAAGCTACACCGACCGCTTCACGTACTGAAGCATAGGCGGAATGCGGGGCGTGCCGCGAACCGATGGGAAGCGCCTGGCCGCGCCCGTGCCACACACGAATCAACGCGCGGGCGGGTGCCTTGGGCAGAAGCCCCTGACACCCAACGGGAACCCCAAGGGAGGGCACCCAAGGGGAGGTCCAAGAGCAAGCTCCTAAGAAGCACCCCTACAGGATGTCCTCGATGAAGCCGACCCGGTAATCGCCGAACACCACGCCATCGCCTTCCTGGGTGGCGTCCAAGTCAACATCGGCACGGATAGCGAAATCGTGGTCGCCGTCGGAATCGCTGAAGGTCTGCTGCACATGCCACACGAGCTCGGCATCCTCATCCGATTCGTCGATGGAAAGGAACGCCATCGAGCGCGCATCGGCATCGAGCAGCACATCTTCGTGCGCATCGTAGAATGCGTCCAGCACCGTGCGCCACTTGTGCGCCGGGTAGCCGTTTTCTGCATCCGCTTCGCCCAGGGCCTCTGCGTCGTCGGCAGCAGCCAGGCGCACTCGGCGGAACAAGGCGTTGCGCACCAGCACGGTAAGGCCGCGGCGGTCATGCACCACCGCTTCCTTGGCTGAAGGCGGGCGGGCATCAAGCTCTTGGCCGGCCTGCTCCCATTCGTCCACCAAGCTGGAGTCCACCGAGCGAACCACCAGCCCCAACCAGGCAATGATGTCTTCCATTTCGTCGCTGCGCTTATCGGAGGGCAAGGTGCGGTCCAGCGCGCGGTACGCCTCGGAAAGGTAGCGCAATAGAGCGCCTTCGTAGCGCATGATGCCCAGCTTCTGGATGTAGCCCTTGAAATCAGCCGCCGATTCCAGCATGTCGCGCAGCACCGACTTCGGGCGCAGATAGTAGTCGCGTGCCCAGGGCACCGATTCGCAGTACTTGCCGAACGCGGCGAACAGCAGCTCGCGCAAGGGACGCGGATACGTTACCTCGGCAATGCGGTCCAAACGTTCCTCGTAATCGACCCCTTCTGCCTTCATGGCAGCCATAGCCGCGTCCTTCGCCTTGCGCTCCTGTGCGCGAAGAACCTGGCGCGGGTCTTCCAAGGTGGATTCCACCATGGATATCACATCAAGCGTGTAGGTTTCGCTCTCGGGGTCCAACAGCTCCAGCGCCGCCAATAGGAATGGCGATAACGGCTGGTCAAGTGCGAAATCTTCCGGCAGGTCCATGGTTACGTAGTAGTCGGGGGTGCCGTCTTCCAGCTCTTCGATCTCCACCACGCCGGCATCGATGAGCGTCTTGAACACCTCGCCGGCACGCACCTTCAGCTTCAGCTTTTCTTCCGGCGTCTGCAGCGAGTCGTCGATAAGCGCGTCCACGCGGGCGCGGGCATCGCCGCCCTGCTCCACTTCAGCCAGCACCATGGAATGGGTGATGCGCATGCGCGGGGTAAGCGTTTCGGGCACCGCGGCGATAAGGCGGTTGAAGGTTTCCTCGTTCCACACCACGAAGCCCTCGGGCGGCTTCTTGCGCTTCACCTTGCGGCGCTTCTTCGGGTCGTCACCGGCCTTGGCCAGGAGCTTGGCGTTCTCTATCTCATGCTCGGGGGCAAGGGACACCACCATGCCGATGGTATCGAACCCGCTGCGCCCGGCGCGACCGGCAATCTGGTGGAACTCGCGGCTCTTCAGGCGGCGCATCTTATGCCCGTCGAACTTGGTGAGCTGGGTGAGCACCACCGTGTGGATGGGCACGTTGATGCCCACACCCAAGGTGTCGGTACCGCAAATAACGGGAAGGAGCCCCTGTTGGGCAAGCTTTTCCACCAACAGGCGGTAACGCGGCAGCATGCCCGCGTGATGCACGCCGATGCCGCTGAGCAGCAAGCGCTTCAGCGTTTTTCCGAACTGCGTGGTGAACTTGCCCTGGCCCAGCGTGGCCTTTATCTGCTCGCGCTGTTCCTTGCTGGTAACACCGAAGCTGGAAAGCGCCTGGGCTGAAGCCAGCGCGGCATCCTGCGAGAAATGCACGATGTAGAGCGGCCCCTCGTCGTTTCGCAGGGCAAGCTCCACCGTGCCCTCCAGCGACATAAGCTCGTACTTGTACTCCAGCGGCACGGGGCGCGGAGCGTCGGCTATCACGTCGACGTCGGTGCCCGTTTTCGCCTTCAAGGCGGAAGCGATGGCACTCACATCGCCGAGCGTGGCGCTCATCAGCAGGAACTGCGCATGCGGAAGCGTGAGCAACGGCACCTGCCAGGCCCAGCCGCGGTCGGGATCGGAATAGAAGTGAAACTCGTCCATGGCCACGCAGCCCACATCCGACCATTCGCCTTCGCGCAAGGCCTGATTGGCAAGGATCTCGGCCGTACAGCAGATCACAGGCGCACCGGGGTTTATCTGCGAGTCGCCCGTGATCATGCCCACATTTTCGCGGCCCAGCATGTTCACCAGGCCGAAGAACTTCTCGCTCACCAGGGCCTTGATGGGGGCGGTGTAGAACGCGCGCTTACCCTGGCACAACGCCATGAACAACATGCCGATGGCCACCATGCTCTTGCCCGAGCCCGTGGGCGTACCCAGAATAACGTGGTTGCCCACCATCAGGCTCATCAGCGCTTCATCCTGATGAGACCACAGCTCCACCTCGCGCTCGGCAAGCCAGTCGTAGAACAGCTCCAACGCCTCTTCCGCCGAAAGCTCATCGGCATTATCGGCGCGCCATTCGGGAGCCAACGCGCCCAGCGAACCGAAATCGGCGGCAGCGCCTTCGGCCTCTTCGGCAAGCTCTTCATTCTCGAATTCAACGGAGTCCACGAATGGGTTCCTTTCTTTGGTTTGCCAACTGGGGGTCTTGGGGTGATGCCTCCCGTGCCTGACCTTCGCTTGTTTCGGTTTTCAAGAGAACGCGAAGGGGCGGCGCAGAGACCAGCTTGACGCATGGTTCACCTTATCCCAAAACCTTAGATCAAGTACCAGGGGCGCCGCCTTTGAAGGCCCTCTCTTGAAAACCGCGCTACGGAACAGGTCCGGGAGGCACCGCCCCAAGACCCGACACCTTGAATCTCGCAGAAACCACCAAAGGGTCCGGTCTGCCCCAAGGGCGCCGGCAAAGCTCAAGCAAGAAAGCGAAGATCCCTACGCGAACTTCAGCATATCCTTCGGCTCATATATCAGCGCATCGGGTTGACCGGTTTCCAGCTTTTCGAGCGAATTGTAGCCCCAGGTGCAGCCCACCGCGTACATGCCGGCGTTGTGGGCAGCCACCAAGTCGGTGGCGGAGTCGCCGAAATAAGCGCAGTTGTCGGGCACAACGCCCATCTCCCCGGCGCAGACCAAAAGCCCCGTAGGGTCGGGCTTGCGGGGAATGGCATCCGATTCGCCATGGGAAACGTCGAATAGCCCGGGGAAGAATTTCGCCTCCACATCGCGTACCCCGCCCTCGAACTTGTTGGACATGATGCCCAGCTTCTTGCCTGCGGCCTTCAGCGCTTGCAGCGTTTCGTTCATCCCCTCGAACTCGGTGGTAAGGGCCATGCCGAACTCGCCGTAGAGCGCCTTGAAGTTGCGGAACACGTTCTGCGCTTGCTCTTCCGTTGCCTCATCCGGCACGGCAAGGCGAGCCAAGGCCAAGGCGCCGTTACCCACGTACGAGAGCACCTCTTCCTGGGAATGGGTGGGGAAGCCCTCCATTTCCAGGGCCTTGTTAACCACCACCGTCAGGTCGGGCAGGGTGTTCAGGAGGGTTCCATCCATATCGAAGATGAACCCATCGAAGCGAGGTACCGGGGTTTCCTCTTCAAGCGTCATCGCAAGAGCTCCTTAGTGCCAACCCTTCGGCCGGCCTTGAAACGAAAGCGGGTCCGCTTGCGCGAACCCGCTCAAAACGTCTTGTTCCAGCCTACCCCAGCAGCGGCAAGAAGCGCGTCACTTGCATCAGCCACAACACAAGAAGCACGATAGCGGCCTTCCATAGAACGGAAACCGGGCGGCTGAACAGAAGCTCGCGCGCACTGCGCTTGCGCGGAGTGCTTTCGGGGGTCTTCGCATCTCCGGTTCTGGCCGGTGCCTCGGTCGAATTGGTAGCCGCGAAAGCAGCAGATGCCGTCGCAGCAGCTCCGACTGTTGCCTCGACCGCATCGGTGACGCCAGACGACGCCTGGGCAGCCTTGGCCTCGGCGGCGGCAAGTGCCGCTTCCGGCTGGTCGGCGCGAAGCTCCAGCCCGCAGGTGACGTTCTTCTGCGGGCACACATCGGCGCAGCCGTTGCACATGATGCACTCGCCCGCGAGCAGCTTGCCCTTCGGCTCGATGCTCACCGGGCAGGCGCGTTTGCACGCGGCGCAATTCTTGCGGCACTTCGGGCGCTGGCGGCGCATACGCCCCGTTGGCAACGTGGGGATGATGGAGAACAGGGCACCCAGCGGGCACAGGAACTCGCAGAAGAAGCGCTCCTTCAGCAGCATGCCCACCGCAATCAGGCCCAGCACCACCGCTCCTATTGCGGTTACGTTGGAAACGGAGAGGTTCGCCAGCTTGCCGAACACCGTCCAGGGGCTGTTGTTGTTGATGGTGGTGTAGAAGCCCATCAGCACCGCGGCACAGATTGCCACCAGCACCACGTACTTGATGCCGCGCAGCACCAGCTCCAGCTTTGCCGGCAAGGGTTTGCGCTTGATGCCCAGCTTCTTCGCCACCGCATCGCCGGCGGCGTACACCGCATCGCCCAGAAGGCCGAAGCTGCACACGTAGCCACAGAAGAAGCGGCCCAGCACCATCGCAAGCGCCAACAGCAGCATCAGGAACACGGTGAACGACATCACCTCGAAGTCGTAGCCGCGATGCGTGTTCATGACGTTGATCTGCATCAACAGGGTTTTCAGGCCCATGAAGCCCGTGGCGAACGAGGAAGGTGCCAGCAGGAAGAACACGCCCTGGATGCACCAGCGCTGACGGCGCGTGAGCTTCGCCTTCTGCGCGCGGGAGGCGCTTGCCAGCATCTTGCGCGCCAGCCATACCGCCAAGCCGAACAGCACCACAGCCAAGGCGATCATCGCCGCGCCGAACCAGGCGCTGCTGGTGATGGCCACGCTGCCCGATCCGCTCATGGCGTCCTTCACCGCAGAGAGGATGCCGCGGGAAGAAAACGTCACGCCGGAAACGGTGTCAACATCTGCAGACTGCTGGCTGATGATGTTGGGGATGAGCTTTTCCGCGCGGGCAACGTAAGGGGCGTCGTCGGCATGGGAAACGATGCGCACATCGGTGATCTTCCCGCTGGCCACGGTCACCGCGACGGTGATGGTGCTTTGGTAGCCCTCGCCGCTGCCGTAGTACACGCCATCGGAAAGGTCTTTGGCGATTTCGCCCACTTCGGCAGTTTCCTGCTGCGAGCTGTTCGACGCCTTGGCTCTGGACCCAGCATAGGCCGGCGTGGCCGCGCAAAGCACCAACGCGAATGCCATCAGCGCCGCCAGCAGCGTGCGCGTGAAACCGAAGCGGTTTCCCCAAGTTCTGTTTTCCATTGCTCCTACTTTGTCCTTACTGCCCAGCGGGCGCCTTACGACAAGCGCCCCTGGTCTACTACTAGCGTGGCATCGGCGAACGCGGCCGCCGACATGCGATGGCTCACCATCGCGATGGTCTTGCCCTTGCGCGCCTGCACCAGGGCATTCAGCACGGCGACCTCGTTCAGGCAATCCAAGTTGCTGGTGGGCTCGTCCAGCAGGAGGAACGGGGCGTCGTACAAGAAGATGCGCGCCAAACCTATGCGCTGGCGCTCGCCGGCCGAAAGGCCCTCGCCGATCTCGCCGAGCTGGGTATCCAACCCCTTCGGCAGGCGCTCAATAAGGCTGGCAAGCGAAGCTTGGGAAACGGCGCAGCTCAGCTCCTCATCGGTGCAATCCGGGCGCACAAAGGCGATGTTCTGGCGGATGGTGCCGCTGAACAGATGCGTTGTCTGCGTCATGGACCCCTCCAACGTGCGCAGGCAGGTTGTCTTGATGGTGCGCACCTCTTCGCCGGAAACCGAAACCGATCCCTGCTGCGCATCCCACACGCGCATGAGCAGCTTCAGGAAGGTGGATTTGCCCGCGCCGCTAGGGCCGGCAACGTGCAGGAACGCTCCCGGCTCGATGCTCACGTTGAAGTTGCTGAGCACCTTTTCTTCACCATACGCGAACGTGACGTCCTGAAGCTGAGCGCCGGTAAAGGCATCAGGCTCGGCCCCTTCCTGAACATCGAGCGTCTCGGGGCGCTCGTCAAGGAAGTCCAGCACGCGCTCGCCCGAGGCAAGCGTCTGATGCAGCGAAGAGCCCAAATGAGCTACCGCACGCACCGGGTCGAACGAAACCGAGTAGGCCACCACGCACGCGGCGGCGGCAACACCGGCGACCAGCCCTTGCGCCGCAAGCGCATAGGCCAGATAGGCAAACAGGAAGCAGCTGGCCAGCGTAAGAGTGTCGGTAAGGCCCTGCGCAACGGCGCTGCGGCGAGCCATCTTCACCTCTTCGGCGGCAAGCGCGCCCATGCGGCCGCCCAGCTCGTCGCGGCGCAGGTCGGTGGCACCGAAGCGCAGCACCTCCGAAAGGCCCATGAGGCTCTCGTACATGAAGCTGCCGAAGCGCACCGAACGCTCCTTCGTGCGGCGGCCCAGGGTGTCGGTCCAGATGTTCAGCGCTATGGGCAGCAGCACGCCCACCACGGCGAAGCCCGCCAAGGCGGCTACGCCCAGCCAAACCTGTTGGGTGCCGATGCCCACTGCCACCGCAACCGACACGATAAGCGCCACCAGCACCGGTGAAATGGTATGAGCATAGAACACCTCCAGCAGCTCGATATCGGCGGTGAGCAGGGTGATAAGGTCGCCCGTATCGCGCGCCTCGAGCCTTGCAGGGGCTAGGGTGCGCATATGGCGGAACACCCTGGAGCGGATAACCGCCAGCGCCTGGAACGTCTGGTCGTGTGAAACCAGGCGCTCGCCGTAGCGAAGGAAGCCGCGCACCACGCCGCACGCAAGCACCAGGGCAGCAATGAGCGAGATGTTCCACGTGAAGCAATCGGTGGCGACACCCACCATTGCAGCGGTGCCCAGAACCACCATGCCGATAGCGGCGGCAAAGCCGAACGATGCGAACAACGTCGAGGTTCCAACCAGCGGCCACAGCCTTCCGAACAGCCCCAACAGCCCCCACACCACGCTGGGAACCGAGCGCTTCTTCGACTGGTCGGCGGCGCTTGCGGATGGGCCTGCTTTCGCAGCATTTACGACGCCGGTACCCTCTTGGGCGGAATCGGCGGCATCGATGAGGATGTCGGCAGGATGCCCCGCCGGCATTCCCGTGCCGCCCTCTTCCACCAGCGCACGGATCTTGGCGCCCTTCATGATGGAACGCGTGGCCGTGGCTATGCTGGGCGGCATCTTCTCAAGCGCTTCGGCCATGGCCTCGGGAACATCGACGTCCGCTTCGCCATCGGCCTTGGAGTGCATGGCGCGCACCTCTTCGGCACGGCGAGCCAGCGCCTCCATCTGCTCCTGCTGCTGCCACAGCTTCGCATAGGCGCCGCCCGCAACGGCCAGTTCGCCATGGGCGCCCTGCTCCACGATGCAGCCATTCTCCATCACCACGATGTTGTCGGCCCAAGCAAGAGCGGAAAGGCGATGTGATATGACGATGACCGTTTTCTCGATGGAAAGGCGCTGGATGCAGGCCAGGATATCGCGCTCGCTGTCGGCATCCACGTTGGAAGTGGACTCGTCGAACAGGTAGATGGGGGTTTCACGCAGAAGGGCACGGGCAATGGCCAGGCGTTGGCGCTGGCCGCCCGAAAGGTTGGCGCCGCCCTCGGAAACAGGGATGTCCAAGCCGCCTTGGCTCAGCACGAAGTCGTCCAAGTTGCATTTGGCCAGGGCGTTCCACAGGGCATAGTCGGTTGCGTTGCGGTTGCCCACCAGCAGGTTGGTGCGGATGGTGCCCTTGAAGATGTACGCCGATGCAGAGATATGGGTTACCAAGCGGCGGAGCGATTCGGGGCTGATGTCGCGCAGCTCAACGCCGTTGAAGCGCACGCTGCCCGTATAGCCCATCAGCTCGCCGGAAAGCAGCTTCGCCAAGGTCGATTTCCCCGAGCCGCTTTCACCGGTGATGCCCACAAAGGTGTTCTCTTCCACCTTAAGGTCGATGCCGGAAAGCGCATTGCCCTCGCCGTACGAATACGAAAGGCCGTCGCACACGATCTCCACCTCTGCGGCTTCGACGGTTTCGGTTCCCTGGCTGGAATCGGGCAGTTGCAGCAGGGAGAACATCTGGTCGAGCACTGGGGCAGCTCCCATGGCCGTGTGGAAGTACGATCCCAGGATGCGCATGGGCAGGAAGAATTCCACCGCCAGCAGCGCCACCGCGATGGCCGCAGCAAGGGAAACTACGCCCGAGGAAAGTTGGAACAGGGCAATGACGATACCCAGCGCCGCACCGCCGAAGGTGAAGAAGTCCATGACGGTGATGGAATTCAGCTGCATGCGCAGAAGGCGCATGGTAGACGCGCGGAAACCTTCGGCTTCTTCGTCCATCTGCCGCTGCTTGGCCTCGTCGGCCTGGAAGAGCTTCAGCGTGGTAAGCGCGCTGATGGATTCGTAGAATGTTTGCCCCAGGTCGGTATAGGAATCCCAATACGCGCCCATCACCCGGCGCGCCACCTTCATGATGGCCACGATGGCAATGGGGATAAGCGGCACGCACACCAGCAGCACCACAGCCACTGGCACATCGATGAACAGGAACAGCGCGAACAGAGTAAGGGGAGCCAGCACCGCATAGAACAGCTGGGGAAGGTATTGCCCCAGGTACACCTCGAGCTTTTCGGCGCCTTCACCGCAAATCTGCACGGCCTGCGTGGTGGAAACCTGTTCCTTGTACGATGAGCCCAGCGCAACCAGCTTGTCGTACACGCGCTCGCGGATTGCGGCCTTTCCCACGGCGGAAGCCTTCGAACCCGCAAGCTGGGCAATCGAAACGAAGGCGAAGCGCAGCACCATGGCCGCAACCGAGATGGCCGCCCATTGTCCCACTGCCGCAGCATCAAGCGAACCCAATGTCAGGGCCGCCAGGAACGAGGAGAGCGCAAGCATGGCAACCGCATAGCAAACGAGCGCAGCCCAGTTGCCCGCAACGGCAAGCAGCAGGTACTTGCGCGCTTCGGGGATCAGCTTCAGCAATCGCTTATCGAACATCTTGGCCTCCTTGATGTGCATGCAATGCGTGCGTTGTCAGAACGTCTTGGGGTAGCGCGAGCACTCGCACCACCCCAAGGCCTTCTGCGCTGCCGGGAATGGCATCCGGTGCCCCAGCCGGCGCAGGTTTTGCCCCTGCTTCAGAAAACAGCAAAGGCACCCCCGCCTTTAGGCAGGGGCGCCCAAAAAACCTTGAAGGCCTACTCGAAGAATTCCTGGCCCAGGTAGGTACCCGTGGCCGGTGCGTGCGGAACCGCATACACACCGCGGTAGTCGTCGTAGTAGTACTCGTTCAGGCGATCATAACGGCCCATGTCGTCGCGGAGCAACCAGTAATGGTACGGGTCGTTCACGTACACGCAGTTCAGGAAGCCGGCGTTCTGGTCGCCGTGGTCGTTCAGTCCCGTCCAGTAGTTGTAGCTGCGGCGATGCACCTTGAAGCCCAAGCGCTGGTCGCTGGTGATGGCAGCATGGCTGTTCGGGTCGATGAGCAGCTTGCCGTTCTCGTCGCGTGCGGTGAAATCGGGGATATCGAACTCGTCGCCATCGGGGTTGGAAAGCGGGGCGCCGGTGTCCTTGCGGCGCCCGATGAGCAGCTCCTGGTCGGAGATGCGGTCGGATTCCCATGTCTCAACATCGGCGATGGTGCGGCCGTGGCACATGAACGAGCCGTTCTTCAGCCATTCCTGCTTCGTTTCCTTGACCCATACGAACTCTTCGTATTCCTGGTCTTCCGTGGGGTTCGTGGTGCCGTCGCGGAAGCCGAACAGGTCGCGCGGGGTGGGCTGGTTGTCGGACTGGCGGATGGGCAGGAAGCCTTCCTGCTGGAACACGATGCTCGCCTTGCCGCGGGCAATGCGGGCCAGGGAGTGCACGGCATGGAAGATAACCTGACGGTCGTCGGCGCAGATCTGCATACCGATATCGGAACCGGTGGTTTCCGTTACCAGGCGCTCGCCGGTGATGCGGTCCCACTCCTTGAAGTACTCGAAGTCGGGCGCGAAGCTCTGCAGGCCGAAGCGGTCATCGAAGAGCGTGGGGCCGAAGCCTACCGTGATGGTGAGCGAGCAAGGGTCCAGGTCGGCACATTCGCCCATGTCCTTCGGCACGGAAGACTCGCTGAAATCGGGGCGGATCTTGCCCAGGGGCTTGCCCGTCTGCAGCACGGCGATGGTGGCCGTCCAGCGGGCAAGAAGCAGCTGAAGGTCCTGTTTGGTGGTGCCCGACTTCATGTTGAACATCACGAACGTGCAATAACGCTGCGCTGCGTCCTTGATGCCGCTGGGGTAGTCAAGGTCGTAGAACTGCTGGGCGTTGTTCAGCTCGATGCGCGTATACGCTGCGCCATCGGGGTTGCTGTCGTTGAAGGCGTTTTCCTTCACCACATGGGTCACGCCGGAGCCCACAAGCGCGCCGCCCACAACACCGGCGGCGACTCCGCCGATAAGCTGACGACGGCTGAACTGCCGGC
Organism: bacterium; assembly: GCA_963607675.1. Taxonomy (GTDB): domain Bacteria; phylum Actinomycetota; class Coriobacteriia; order Coriobacteriales; family Eggerthellaceae; genus Anaerotardibacter. The sequence goes on from CAVDDI010000217.1 coordinate 19,277, forward strand.
CCTGGCGTTCCGCCTTGGCTGCCGCAGCGCTTTTCTCCTCGCTGTCGCCGACGAGCTCTACACCTTCGTTCTTCTCTTCTGCCATTCGTGGCCTCTTTCCTTGGATACGGCAGCGCGCCGTTAACGCAACTGCAACAATTCCCGTAAATGCAGGGGAGAGCGCCACGTTGCTGCGACGCTCTTCCCCCTTTTGCGCAGGCCAGAGGTCTACGCGGATATGCTTGCCAGCCGTTCAGCCTTAAGCGGTTGCAACCTTTTCAGCCAGGGTTGCGAGGTCGTCATGGAGAGCCATGATGCCGTTGGAGAGCTTCTCGGCGTCGGTCTTCTGAAGCTCGTCGGTGTAGGCAACGTAGCCGCCCAGAGCGGAGTCGTCGCGGTAGCTATCCAGCATGTCGGAAACAGACTGGAACTCGCCGTCGATGCGGCTTACCAGGTCCTCGTCGATCTTCAGCAGGCCATCGCGAAGGTTGGCGTATGCCTGCTGAGCACCCTCGACGTTGGAGCGGAAGTCGGAAAGGTCAAGGTGGCTGTACTTGTCTTCCTCACCGGTGATCTTGGTGGTGGAAACTTCCTCAAGCAGGTCGGCAGCGCCGTTGGCCAGGTCCTCGGGGAGCAGCTCATCTGCGAAGGAGGGCAGAACCTGCTCGTTCAGGATCTTGCAGTTCTCGGCGAGCTCGGCAGCGTACTGCTTGGTGGAATCGGTGATCTCGCCGGCCTCCCACAGGTCACGCTCGATTGCGTGGAAGCCGTGCCAGCCAGCATCCTCGTCCAGGTTGGACTCACGCATGTCGATGAGGTAGTCCAGGAAGTAGTTGTTGTCGGCTTCCTCGCCCTCGGGGATGGTGTAACCGGGCATAAGGAAGTTATCTACCGCAGACTCAGCATGCTCGTAGAAGGGACGGGCAGCAGCCCAGGCCTTCTTGGCAGCCTCAACATCGCCGGAGTCAACAGCAGTCTGAAGGGCAGCAGCGCCATCCTCAAGGTACTGGCCCTGAGCCTTGATGTACTCGGCGTACTCGGCAACGCCTTCCTTCATGATCTCCTGCGCGGAGCCTTCAGGGGCAGCGGCTGCTTCGCCGGTTACCTTGAAGTCAAGGTAGGAGTTGTCTGCGCCGGGAGCATAGAGCTTGTAGTCGCCACCGTTCAGGGTAACGGTGAAGCTCACGGTATTCAGGCCAGGAGCAAGGTTCTCCTTCTCGCCGACGATCTTCTGGTTGTACAGAAGCTCGAACTCGGTGATGCCGGCGGCGGACTCGTTGGTCACGTTGAAGGTAACCGGGCCAGCCTCTACCTCGGTGGTGTCAACTTCCTGGGAGTTGTCCTTCAGGGTAACGTTGACCTGGGTTACGCCGTCAGCGCTCTTGTTGGACTCCGACTTGGAGTCGTTGCTGCCAGAGCAGCCGGTAAGGCCCGCGCCCAAAGCGAGTGCGAGCACGCCAGCGAAAGCACCGGTAAGGAGCTTGCGGGCAGGTGCCGTCATTTCCATTCTTCCTCCGTTCTGACGGGTTGCCCCGTCATGTCCTAGGCGGAAAGGTTCCGCCTCTTCCCCGGCTTGCATGCCGGGATCGTTACCTTTGTCCAAAAGCCCGCAGTGCAACATGCCCGCAGGTCAGTGAAACCTTTGTTGCGGAAGCGCCCTATGCGGCGGCTTCCTTCTGGCGCTGCTTCCTCTGGTATGAGCGCCTGTCCCATTCGCCGTAGGCAAGAAGGCCGATGGCTACGCCCAGAAGGGCCACAGGGCACCACAGCCACCAAAGCTTCGCTTCCTCGGCGGCAAGCTGAGCCTGCTGCACGGCGCTTTCGGAAGCCGAAACCTCGTCGTCGGGGATTGCCCAGCTACCGGAAACCGCGCCGGAGACGCTGACCGTCTTGGTGCCGGATATGCCGCCGCCGGTGAGCGTGGCGATGAGCTTGACATCGCAGCTTGCGCGCAGCAGCGATGCGCTACCGGCGGTTCGTGCGCTGTAGGTGGCGGATTCAGACCACTTCACTTCGAAGGGGCCAGGGGTGCGTTCGGTGTTCAAGCCGCTTGGCACACGGCCGTTGTTCAGGGTGCGCAGCTCGTTGAGCGTGATGGTGGAGGGAAGCGAGGCGTCGGGCTCGATGCTCTTCGAGCCTTCCCATTGCGTTAGGGGCACGCCGTCCAGCTCGCCATCGGAGACCTTGGTGAGGTCGACGGTTTCGGTGCCGTTGCCATCCTCGTACGTTATCTGGGCGGCATCGGAGCTGGCAGAAACCAGGGTTACCTCGGTGGTTTGCCCGTTGCCCTGGACCGGATGTGTGGCACCGGCAACGTCGGTGCTGCCATGGGGGCACAGCAGTGCCATACCGATGGCGGCCACCACGCAGATGCCTGCGCAGACGCGGCGGGTAAGCTGGCGGCGCGCATACGTGAACGAATGCTTGCTGGGCCAGCAGTAGATCACCATGACGGGAACAAGGTAGGCAACCCAGGCGATGACCTCGATAAGGCGCGGATCGGCCTGGATGCTGAACATGCCGGTGAGCAGGGCGCCCACCACGGAATCGTTCTGGATGAGCCAGGAAAGGTCCACTACCTGCAGCTGGCCGATGTTCACCCAACCTGCCTCATGCGCAGTGCGGAAGCAGTTGGCAACGAAGCCCGCAGCCACCAGGATAAGGAACGGGCCGGTTACCTTGAAGAAGGTGCCCAGGTTGAAGCGGGCGCCGCCGTAGTAGATAAGCCAGCCCACCACAACCGCGATGGCCACGCCGATGACGGCGCCCACGATGCCCAGCCATTCGCTTCCGGCGGTAGAGGCCTGGAACACCGCAAGTAGGAACACAGCGGTCTCGAAGCCTTCCTTGATGATGGCCAAAAACGCCATGCCGGCCATGGCCATCTCGCCACCTGCGGAAAGGGAGCTTTGCGCAGAGCTTTCAAGTTCTGTCTTCATGTTGCGGGCATTGGCGTTCATCCACAGGATCATGGTGGTGACGAACACCACGGCAACGATGCCGATGATGGTTTCGAGGGCTTCCTGCTGGGCCTGCGGCAAAGCCGTGCTGAACAGGTTGAGGCCTACCGCAACCGCGATGGAGAGCAGCACGGCGCCGATGGTGGCCAAGATAAGCGGGCGCAGGGAAGAGCCGTTGCGCTTCAAGAACGCAGCAAGGATGCCAACGATAAGCGAGGCCTCCAAGCCCTCACGCAGGCCTATCAGGAATGCCGCTAGGAACAACGCGCCCTCCAAAAGTAAACACTGGGTAACATTTAAGCGGATCCACGATACCCCTGAAGTTAACCACAGTCAACAAAAAATTTGCAAAGGCTAACTTGCTGCAAATGAAGAGGCCGGCTGCTGTTTCTTCGATTAGCGGGCGAAAACCAAACCACTTTGTCGTATAATCCATTCCCATGCGGGTGTCGCCAAGTGGTAAGGCACGAGCTTCCCAAGCTCGCATTCGCGGGTTCGAGTCCCGTCACCCGCTCCATAGAAACCAACGAGCAAGGCAGTGTCCTTGCTCGATTTGTCTTACAACCAAGTAGAGGGACTCGAACCGATGAGGTGGAATTCCGTTAAGAAACTGTGCCAGTGGCACGGTTTTAGGAATTCGCCCGCAGGCGCTTGCGCTACCGCTCCTTCTGCATCACGGAGATAGTGAAGTACGTGCGCTCGTAGGGGCGATAGTAGGTGCGCGAATCCACCATGCTTATGTTGTCCTGGGCAAGCAGATAGGCCACTTCCTTGGTCTCTTCGCTTGATCGCGCCTGGCTCAACACGATGAACTCGCCGGTATAACCCGGCAGGATATCGTTCCAGGATGCTATGACGCTGAGCGTCGGGGAATATGCGCTATAAGCAAGGTCCCAATTCCCCACTTGCCAGTTCAAGTACGACTGCTTTATCTCGGGGAAGGTAACTGCGGTAACGCCCTCGAACCCGATATCCGTGGACACAACGGGTATCTGGCCGTCTATTCCCTCGCCCTGGCTTTCCTGGACGTTTTCGGCGAACCATTCCAGGGGCAGCTGGTTGTCCTTGCTGTAGGCGTCCTGCATGAACATCAGCTGGCTGGTAATCGAGGCGCCCAGCAGCGCAACCACCAAGCCGCATACCACACCGCGCTTAGGGATGCTGGCCAACACCACCGAGGCAGCCAAGATAAGCGGCCCAAGCGCAATGGAGAGGTAACGGGTCTGCACGATGAGCACGTCAAGGGCGGCGGATGCCGTAACGCCGATGACGAGCACGCACAGGTACAGCGCTACCCCCAAACATGCCGCAAGCGCGCCGCCGTGGACAAGCAGGATATTCTTGAGCCGATGCACGTTGCTGCAGGGTGCAGGACCGCGATCGTGCTTGCCCTTCGACCTTAGATAGCGGAAAAGCCCGGCGGCGCCGACAGCTGCGGCGGCGATGGCGGCAATACCGCAAAGATACAGGGCAACAACATACTGCCAGCCCGACTGATCGGCGAATATGATCTGGCTGGTGTACACCGGGTACAGCGCCCACTCGATGAACGTGCTGGGGAATGTGGCATCGGACCAGTACGTGCCAGACGAGACAACCCCCATCTGACCGATGAGCACCACGAGCCACGGCGCGTACAGCGCAATCTGCACCACAGCCAAAGCGATGAGTACCGCCAACGCCCGCACCGGGGCCTTGCCGCAGCTGCGGCAGCTGATCACCCGTTTCACGCAGAACACCAGCAGGAACAGGTTGATGAGGAACGCGGAGAGCACACCGTAGTAATGAAGGTACGCCGACATCAAGCTGGCCAGGAAGAACACGAGCCACCAACGGCACGGGACGCCGGCCCATTTGCGCATCCGGTTCAACCGAGGATCGCAGCCGATGCGCGTCCACCAGCCTGTTGAGGCATCGGGATCCTGCGCGCGCACCGCGCAGGCGATGCGCCAAGCCATGAAAGCGCATAGGGCAACCGAGAACGAGGCCCACGAGTACATGCGGATCTCCACCGCCATGAAGGCCATGTAGGGTAGGAACAGCGAGAGCGCGCTGAAGGCCAAGCCCACGCGCCAGCCGAAGTCGCGGCGCACCAAGGAGAACCCCAACAGAGAGAGCGACAGGGTACCCAACGCTGCGAACAGCCGGTATACCAGCACGTTCTGACCGAACACCAAGCTCAGCGCATGCAGGCACCAGTAGAACAGCACCGGGTGCACATCGCCCGAGCCGATGCGCCAGATGTCCAGGAAGGAATGGTTCGCGATGGCAACGGAATAGCTCTCGTCGAACCACACGTTGCCATGGAACGCACCCGTGAGGACGAAGGCGAAGCCAAGCAGGACAACAAGGCAATGGAATACCTTCGACTCCAAGGCAGCCAGGGGTTTTACCGTATGAGCGCAAGAGGGCAGCTTCGTTCATCTCCTCGATCCGCAACGAAGCCCAGTGCGCCCCGTCACGGATCGAGGTTACCCCTCTGAGCACGATGGAGAACCGCAGGTAACAGCTTTTAGGACAATCGTTGCCGATCCGACATCTTCCGGCAGAAGCGTCACGTACACTGATGAGGTAAGAGAATCGAGGGAAAATGAACGACGAACGCACCACCGTCCTGTTCCATGCCGACGACTTCGGCATCACCGAAGAGCAGGCACGCAGCATACTTGAGCTTAGCAGCGCATGCGGCGGAAAGGGGGCACTGGGCAGCGTGAGCATCTTCACGAATTCGCCCGCGCTCCACAGCGCCGCCGCCATGGCCAAGCCCTTCGTCGACGCAGGCAAGCTGAAGTTGGGCCTGCACCTGAACCTGGTTGAGGGCTACCCGGTAATGCCCGCGAACGAAATACCCCTGTTGGTGAACGACCGCGGTGCCTTCCGGCACAACTTCATGGGGCTCCTTGCCCTAAGCTTGGGCACGCATCGGCGCGCATTCGCCCAACAGGTTGAAAAGGAGTGCACCGCGCAGCTGGAACTCTTCCTGCAAGCGTTCCCCGAGAAAAGGGCGGCGCTGCGCATGGACAGCCACCAGCACACCCACGCCATTCCCGCCGTAACCGCAGCCCTGGTGCATGCGGCAGAGGGCCTCGGCTGCACCATCGAGCACCTGCGCGCCCCCGTAGAGCCCCTACAGCCGCACAAGGCGGCGGCCATCCTCCGCAGCGAGGTGGAACCGGGCAAGCCAGACCCGCGCATAACGCCCGACAACCGCGCGAAGGTGGTGCTGCTGAACAAGCTGTGGAACAGCAGGAAGGGCGGCGCTGGGTTCGGGCTGCCCCATGCACTGTTCTGCGGAGTGGCTCTTTCGGCCCATATGGATGAAGTGGACGAAGAGCTGGTGCGCACCTTCGCGCAAAGCGCCGCGAAGATCGATGCTCCCGTCGAGATGCTGTTCCACCCCATCAGCGTGCCGGTGAGCCGATGCCTCGATCCCGAGAACACCCCCTTTGCCCAAGCTTGTGCCAGCGCAGCCCGCGACCGCGAGGCGAAGACGCTGGTGAACCTGGAGGGCTGTGCCTTCCGCGGGGCGAAGGGAGCCTAGCGGCTCATCAGGAACGGCGACCCCTTGTGGCGGCGACCATGGGCCGTGGCCGCCGGCTGCCCGCTGGCCTTCGTTGCGCAGGCCTCCACGAAAGACTGGAACACCTGTCGCTGGGCCACATCTTCCTCCCAAAGGAACTCAGGGTGCCACTGAACGCCCCAAGTGAAGCTCTTCATGGGGTGATAGAACGCCTCGATAAGCGAATCCGGCGCGTAAGCCATGGCGGAAAGCTGGAACGACAGATCGCGTATTCCCTGGTGGTGATAGCTGTTCACCTGCAAACGCGTGGCCTTCAGCAAGTAGTACAGAGGGGTACCGGGCACCAGTGAGACCTCATGGAACGGGCGGTTGTACGGCGCCGTCATCTGATGCGGAACCGAAAGGGGCATCTGCGAGGGGATGTCTTGGTACAGGGTGCCACCTAGGCACACGTTGATGAACTGGGCACCTCGGCATATCCCCAGCACGGGAAGGTCGATCATGAGGGCACGCTGCAACAGCGCGAACTCGAGCTTATCACGCTGCGCGTTCACCTCGCCGCATTTCGGGCTTTTCCGTTCCTCGTACAGCGCCGGGTCCACATCATGCCCACCGGCGAACAGGATGCCGTCGCACATGCCCACCAACTGGGAGATATCGGCGTCGGCGGAAGTGAACGGGAGGATAAGGGGCAGGGCTCCGCAGCTTTTCAGCGCATCGACGTAACCCGGCAGCATCCAGATGCTCTCACGCTCATCGTCGTACAGCGGCGTTACGCCGATCACGGGTTTGTCGCCCATATGCCCTTCTCCTTTCCCTATCCGCTTTGGCTGGCAAGCGCCGCACGGGCAGGCGGCTAGAGGCCGCCTGCCCTGTGCTCGCTAGAACTTGGCCTTGAAACGGTCGTAATGCAGGCCGCTGATGTCGATGGTGGTGCTTGCCCCTGTATCGATAAGCTCGGAAAGGGCATAGCCGATGGCCGGTGAGATGCCGAAGCCGTGGGCATTGAAGCCATAGGCGGTTACCAGGCCGGGAACCTCTTCGCAATCACCCAAGATCGGAACGCCATCGGGCGTGATATCGATCCAGCCAGCCCAGGTGCGCACGATGTTCATCTCAGCGAGCTTGGGGAAGTACTTCATGATGCCGCGGCACACGCAGGGTGCGGTGGTGGAAGTGCCCTGGGTCTTCAGGTCGTAGATATCGAAGCCTTCCAGGTCGTCGTCGCCGCCGAACACGAACGAGCCGTGGTTGGTCTGGCCGCCGTAGAAGTCGGCCTCGGCGGTGCCCAGCATGGTGTCGAACATGTGGGGCTGGGCCTCGGTTACCAGGCAGTGGTCGATACGGGGGCGTACCTTGGCGTTGATGCCGATGGTAGCCAAGATCTCCTTCGACTGGGCGCCGGCGCACACCATGATGGTATCGGCCTCATACTCACCGTGCTCGGCGATGACCTTGCGTACGCGCCCCTTCACCTTGCGCAGTGCCAGCACCTTTTCCCCGGTGATGAACTGCACGCCCATGGCAAGGGCGTTCTTGTAGAAGCCCAAGCCCGTTTTCAGCGGGTTGGCATGACCGTCGGTGGGGCACCAGCTTGCGCCGATAACCTCTTCAGAAAGGAAGGGGTTTATCTGGCGGGCCTCTTCGCCGGTGATCATGCCCACGCCCACGCCGCAAGCGGCGGCGTTGTTCGCCAAGCGCGTAAGGGTCTTCAGGTGCTCTTCGGTCTTGCCCAGGCGAAGGTTGCCGCCCTGGTTGTACTCAACGTCTACGCCGAGTTCCTCGCCCAAGGTAGGCCAGATGTTCTGCACGCCGTACAGGGCCAAGGGCAGCTCACGCGGGTCGCGGCCGCTTTGGCGCACGCCGCCGGCGTTGCGCGATGCACCGCCGTTGAGCATGATCTCCTGCGCCTCGAGCACGATCACGTTGGTGATGCCGCGCTTGGCCAGGTAATAGGCGGTCGAACATCCCTCGATGCCGCCGCCGACGATGATAACGTCTGCTGTAGTGCTCATTGCTCGCTCCTCCTAAAACCGCTCGTTGCCCAGTTCCTGCATCTGCAGGGGGCGCTGGGGGGAACGGGCATGGGGGTTCTGCAGCTCCTCGATGGTGAGGCCGGCCTCTCGGGCAAGGATCCCCTTCACCAGCTTGGTGCAGGTGCGGCCCTGGCAAAGGCCCATGGCGCAGCGGGTGAAGCGGCGAACCTCGGGGAAACGGTAGAGCCCTTCGTGGACGGCGCGGCGGAGCTCGCCTTTGGTCACTTCCTCGCAGCGGCACACGATCATGTCGTCATCGGGCTCGGGCTTGAACGGCTCGTCGGAAAGCCGACGGATGGTTGGTGTGGTGTCCATGGTGCGTTCCTCTTCTCTCTACGCGGT
>CAVDDI010000218.1:0-7268 GCA_963607675.1 bacterium
GGCTGGGGCTGCCCTATTCCACACCGATAGACAACCAAGCCATCAGCACCTCTATCACCCAGGGGTTCGACACCTCGCTTGCTTGCCTGGTCCCGGCGGCCTTGGTGCTGGCCCTGCCGTTGGTGTGCCGCAACGCCAAGCTCACCATGAGCCTGAGCTGCGCCGCCGCCTTCGCGGTGTGCATTGCGCTGCAAGACGCCGATCCGCTGGCGACCGCATACACCATGGTATTCGGGTTCACGCCAGCAGAGGGGCAATCCGCACAGCTTGCCGGCGGTGGGCTTATCAGCATGCTCTACGCTTCTGTGGTGGTGTGCATATCCTCATCGTTCGCCGGGATCTTCCGCGAAACGGGGATGCTGAAGGGCGTGCAGGCCTTGCTGGCAAAACTGGCGAAGCGGATAACCTGCTTCGGTGCCTGCGTGGCCACTTCCATTGTTACCTCGGGAATCGCGTGCAACCAAACGCTTTGCGTCATGCTCACAAGCCAGCTGTACGGCCCTCTGCAAAAAGACAACGCCACCTTGGCAAACGAGCTGGAGGATTCCGCCATCGTCATCGCCGGGCTGGCGCCGTGGTCCATCGCCGTGCTGGTGCCCTTGGAGCTGGTGGGCGCGCCGGTGGAAAGCATTCCCCTCGCATTTTTCCTGTACTTGCTTCCGCTCTGCCACCTGGCATGGGAAGTGGGGAAGGCTCTGCGGAAGCCGGCACCCATCATTACCCGTAAGCGCGCGTGCCAGTAGGGACGGTCCCCCACTGGCACGCGCTGGCACCTGCCGGCACGCACCCACGGCCTGCCGGCACGAAGGTTATTCGCCGGCTACCGCGCGCTCGCGTTCCTCTAGTTGGCGCCGACGGCTGTTAGCGGCTTCCTCCACATCGGAGGTTTCCACCGCGTGCATAAGGATCTGCATGCGCCGTTCCACGTCCTGGATGATGTCCGAGCAGTCTTTCAGTTCATCGAACATATCGATGCCTTCGAGCCTCACATCCTGCTTGTACTTCAGCGTGTGCTCGAGCGATGCCCAGAAATCCATGGCGATGGTGCGCAGCTGGATTTCAACAGGAACGTACTGCTTGCGATCCAGGAAATACACCGGCACCTTCACGATGATGTGAAGGCTGCGGTACCCGTTGGGCTTGGGGTTGGTGATGTAGTCCTTCACCTTCACTATCTGGAGGTCGTCCTGAAGGGAGAGCACTTTCACCAGCGCACGCACGTCGTCGATGTAGGAAACGATGACGCGCATGCCGGCGATATCCAGGATGTTCTCTTCCATGGAGCGCACCGTTACCGGCACGCCATAGCGAATAAGCTTGTCGTAGACGCTCTTCGGTGCCTTGATGCGCGATTCAATGTGGTGGATGGGGTTACGGCTTAGCCGATATTCCAGATCGGCATCCAGGATCTCGAAGCGGGTGCGCATCTCGCGGATGGCGGCCTCGTATTTCTTGAACAACGGCTGGCTGGCCATTTCGAAAAGGCGATACTGCTCCGTTGCCTTGTTCACAATCTGATTGCCAGACGCCTTTGCGTTCGACATAACGTAAACAACCCCTTGCGGTTTCGGGAACTTCTCTCATGCCCATCTTACGCGCCAGAGAACCCGAATGGCCCTTATTTCACGATTGTTTCACCACACTTGTGGCTTAAGTTACGCTTCCCTTACAAACCGGAAGCTGCGGCCTCCCTACGCTGGCCGATGGAACCCCGCCGAAAAGAGAGCGTTGCAGATGCGGGCCCGAACGTAAAAGGAGCTCGGTCGAGCGACCGAGCTCCTGCATAGTTGGCACTTTAGCGTGCTAAAGAGGGACTGTCCCCACCGGCGCGCTAGTGGCACACGCCGGCGCGGCTAGCGCCTAGCACTCCTGCGAAGCTTGCGGGATACGAGCAGCGCTATCAGGGCGGCAGCTGCGGCGAATGCAGCACCGGCTGTCAGCGGAGCGGTGGAGTCGCCCGTCTGGGGCGCGGTGCCCTTGTCGGCCTTGGCGTTGCCATTGCCATTGTCGGCTTCAGCTGCGGCGCTCGTGCCAGTGTCGGCTGCGGTAATGGTGAGCGTACCCGCTACCTTGATGGTGTAGTTGCCGGTGGAGTCGGTCTTGCCGTCGGCCTTCACGACTTCCCACGTGTAGTCGGAAACTTCCGTGTACACGCCGGGCTCGGTGCCCTTCACCTGGGCATCGTGCAAGGTTAGAACCTCGCCCTGCACCAGGCCGGTGGCGTTGGCGGCGTTCACGTAGAACGCCTGCTCCTTGCCGTTGTATACCGTGGTGGCGGAGTCGATTACCTCGATGGCGGCCTTCTCGATGGTGTAGGTGCGCTCGAGCCAACCGTCGTAGTTGCCGACGCCCCAGAGGGTCACCGTCACCTCGCCGGCACTGGTGAGGTCGTCGGTTTCGACCCCGTTGCGCTCGTAGGTCACCGTATACTCGGTGCCCTCAGCCAGGGGCGCGCCGTCCTTGTCGGTAACGGTGGGCAGCCACTTATGCTCGATGCTGTCGTAGGTCACGTTGCTGGGGCTATCAACCTGAACGCCCAGGTAAAGCCCCGTTTCCTTGGGGTTGATGGACTGGCGGTAAATCGCGTAGCCACGCATTACCTTGCCAGCGTAGTTGCCGATGCCCTCGACTGTCACATTGATCTTGGGGCTCTTGTCCACAAAATCCTCGGTGTCATAGGAAAGCGTGTAGTCAGTACCCTCGACAAGCGCGTTGCCTTTGCTGTCGGTGACGGTAGGTGCCCACTTATGCTCGGTGCCGTCGTAGACGGGCATGTGCTCGATCTCGGAAACCTCAACGCCCAGGTAGGCGTCCTCGTCTTCGGGGTTGATGGACTGCTGAACGATCTTATAGGTCTTCACCACTTGGCCGGTGTAGTTGCCGATGCCCGTGATAGTCACCTTGATCTCGCCAACATTGGTGAAGTCGTCGGCGGAATAGGCAACCTCGTAGTCGGTGCCCGCCTTCAGAGAGTTGCCGGCGGCGTCCTTAACCACCGGGCTCCACTTGTGCTCGGCGCCGTCATAGACCACATCATCGACGCCATCTACCGTCGCACCACGGTAATCCGAGGAAGCCGGGTCGATGGACTGCTGCTTGATGGTGAGCTCGCACCTGGCCGAAGAGGGTGCGTAGTAGCCCGTGCCAAGGTATACCGCCACGAGGTTATATGTACCTGGCTCGGTGGGTGCGTTGGTGCTGACGTACGCTTTGCCGGCCTGAGTTGTGCCTACGTACAAGGTCTCAACCGTGCCGGCATCAACCACGGTAGCCCCCGCGGTAACGGTGAACTTGGGCGTTGCCTGGCTGCCGGTGTGCACAACGGATTGCTTTTCGCCGGTGGAGCCATCGAAGGAAACGCTCAGATCGGTTGCCACGCGGGAGATCTCAAATGCGCGGCTAATGGGGCTGGCGTAGTAGTTGCCGCCGATGTTGGAAACAACCTGGGTGTAGAGGCCGGGGCTGGTAGGAGCCGCCGTGCTGGCATATGCGTTGCCATCGTAATCCGTACCGATGAAGCGGCAGGATACGCTGCCCTTGCTGGTAATGTCCAGGCTGCCCTGGTACAACCCGGCAGAGAAGTCGAAGCTCTTGGCCTCGTCGATGGACAGGGAAGAGCCGGGGAGCTCGTTCTTGAACTTGAGCTCGACGTTCTGAGTTACCGGGGCGATGGTGAGGTACCCCACCGCAACGTCATTGGTGTAGTTGGGGTTAACGCTCACTGCGGTAACGGCATACACACCCGCCTCGGTGGGAGTACCGCCAAGGATGATGTTGGAGTCCATGACGCCTGGGGCTATCTTGCCCACGGCCTCAAGCACATCGCTGAGGGCTGAAACGATCCCGGAGGCATTCTCGATACCGAGCCGCTCCAACAAAGACTGGAGGGTATCAAGCTTCCCTAAAAGCTCGTTGACAGAGAACTCGCTGCTGCCAAGAACGTTGACGAGGATCTCCTGAAGGGACTTGTCCCCATAAATAGGTATATCCTTACCCGCCAGATCATTCAGGGTCACTGAACTGAAATCGACGCTGATATAGGAGCTGCCAGTGCCGTCCACGCCCACGATTGCATAGATCGGCTTGGCCTCATCGGGGCTCGCCGATACCAGCGGCTTGGTGAATTCCCCGCCGTACGTGATGCTCTGGGAATCGACGGTTACCTTGGCATCGCCCTTGGTGATCGTAACTGCGACCTTGAGCTCGCTGTTCTTATACTCCTCGTTGCCGGCGAACTTGACGGTTACGTACTGCGTACCGACCTTGCGATCGAAGTCGCTGTAGTCGAACTGAACCTGGGCATCGGCAATCTGCTCGCCAGTGTCCCCGTCAATAACCTTCGGGACAAGCGCAGCCTCGATGGCCTTCTTCAGATCGTCCTCGGGGGCGTACTTCACCGAAACGGATTCGTTCGCCGTTATATGGGTAGGCGTGCGACCATCGACAATGCCGATGGAGAAACTACCGGTTTCGAGCTTGCAGTACTGCTCGTTACCGTTATAGGTGATACGGATGGTCTCGTTGTCCCGGTCACCGAAGTTGTGAGTTGTACCGCTCTCAGAGACGTCTCTCCACTTCTGACCGATATAGTAATCGCAATCCAGATACTCTATCTTCAGGTCATCGACAGAAATGTTGGAAGGAACACTGCTTTCCAGATCAAGAGCGCCTTCGACGATGCGCTGTTTGATCTTGTTGACATCGGTAAGGCCCTTCACTGCGGCCGAAGGACTATCCTTCAGCTGCAGTCCGCACTCCTCGGTCTTTACCGCAAGGGTGTAGTCCACATCCTTTTCAAGTTCAGGGATGCTTACTGTAGCTGCACGAGTTTCTGTGCTGCTGAAAGAAAGATCCAGTTCCCGCTTGTCGTATTTCCCGCCATTAAGAACAACCGAGGTGACTTCATATTTACCCACAGGGCTTATCACAGCGGAATGTTCCGTGTCGAGGGCAAGAGAAGCCGGGCTGCCAGAAGTCAGGGTGTTGCCATCTATCGAAGCTGTTGCGTTTTCGAAAGTGGCGGTTAGGGCTGCCGACGGCACCTTGTACGCAGCCTCAACAATGGAGTTTTGGTCGGCCGTGATGGTGTAGGAAATATACTCATCGTCTTCGCTGACCTTGGTGGGCTGATATTCATCAGCAAGCTTATTACCCTTGGAGTCGTAGCGGGTAATGGTCACATCCTTGCCATCAAGCTTCTTCACCTTGAACTTAACTGCAGCGTTATCGTTGCTGGTGTCCTTGTTATCGGTAAAGGACGAATCATCTTCCTTGGCTATTGAACCCGTGCCGGCAGGCTTGGTAACGAAATAGGTGTCCCACTGTTTCTGGAATGTGAGGGTGCCAATCGGGATAGATATTTCTCGAGATCTGATGCTATACACACCTTTAAGCGTATAGCTTTGCCCCAGGTTACCGGCAAAATCTTCGCTAGACCCTTCGGTAATGCTGTAATCGCCAAGGGTGTATTTGGTGTAGTTAATAGGCACATAGCCCGAATAGTAAGGGTAGTTTTTCCTCAGGTAGCTAAAGATCTCCCCGACCGTCGGAACGTCTGCTCCGTTATAGGCGTAAACAGCAGTCTCGTCAGCCGCAACGGCTATGCCGTTGTCGGCGGTTTGGAGGGCATGGCCGTCAGCGTCGTTGGAGGAAACGCTGTTGGCATCCTTGGAGCTGGATAGGGCATCGGCGGCAGGCTCTTCCTGAGCATCGGCAGCAGCACCGTTGCTGTCGGCGTCGCTGGCGGCGTCGCTTTCCTCGCTGCCTTCAGTCGCCGTGCCGTCGGCCGCATCCTGCTTGCCGGTCTGGGCCTCCTGATCTTGGCTCTGCGTGGCTTCCTGAGCCTGGCTGCCGATTGCCGCATACGCGCTTAGGGGAACCAACCCCATAACCAACGTTACAGCAAAAAGAACAGACAGGAGGCGCTTTGCCATAGGTTGATGTTCAGCGTTGTTCATGGCCTACCTATCCCTCACTGCATAGTACTTTTGTATAACTATGTTCAAATTTTAGGGATTGGCTGCCCCCCCCGCAATACCAAACTGCAGGTTATTCAAGGGTTTTACATTTTGGTTACCTATGCATCGGCATTCGCTTCGCACGCAAAAGGAGCCCGACTGAGCGGTCGGGCTCCTGCATAGTTGGCTCTTTAGCGTGCTAAAAGGAGCTGCCCCGCGTGCCACTAGAGTCAGTCCCTAGTGGCACGCTCGCTGGCGCACGGGTGCAGCAGTGCGCGACAGCTAGCGCCTGGCGCTCCTGCGAAGCATGCGGGATGCGAGCAGCGCTACCAGGGCAGCGGCTGCAGCGATCGCAACGCCGGCTGCCAGCGGAATGGCTGAATCGCCCGTCTGGGGCGCGGTGCCCCTGTCGGCCTTTTCGGCCTTGGTGGTGGTGGCGTTGCTGCCCCCGTTGACAGCTTCATCGGCACCGTCATTGATGCCATCATCGGTTCCGGAGGGAACGTCACCGCTGGGTTCGGCCGCGGTGATGGTGAGCGTGCCTGCCACCTTGATGGTGTAGTTGCCGGTGGAATCGGTCGTGCCGTCGGCCTTAACCACCTTCCACATGTAGTCGGAAACCTCGGTGTACACGCCGGGCTCGGTGCCCTTCACCTGGGCGTCGCTCAGGGTGAGCGCCTCGCCCTGCACCAGGCCGGTGGCGTTGGCCCCGTCGATGCTCAGCACCCGCTCTTGGCCGTTGTACTCGAAGGTCGCAGAATCGGCTACCTCGATGGCAGCCTTCTCGATGGCATAGGTGCGCTCAACCCTACCACCGTAGTTGCCCTTGCCATCGATGGTCACCGTTACCTCGCCGGCGTTGGTGAAGTTGTCGGTGCTGTAGGAAAGCTCGTAGTCGGTGCCCTCCTTCAGGGGGTAGCCATCCTTGTCGGTGACCACGGGAGCCAGCTTCTGCTCCTTGCCGTTGTACACAACGTCTTCAGGGGTTTGGATCTCAACGCCCAGGTAGGCGTCCTCGTCTTCGGGGTTGATGGACTGAGCTGTGATGGTCATACTGCCGGGCTCGGTCTTGATGCTGTAGTTATCCGTGACCACGGCACCGGAGGCGTCGTGAATCACGACATCCTGGGCATCGGTAATGGTGCCGGTATAGGTGTCCACGTCGGTGCCAGCGGCCTTTGCCTCCAAATCGGCGGTGTGGCCGTCAACCAAGCCGCGGCCCTCACCGGCGTTAGTGAGGTAGCCCTCTATGCTCTGCTCGGATCCGTTGTAAACTTCAACGTCTGATTTTCCGGTGAACTGAACATCACG
>CAVDDI010000218.1:7479-9280 GCA_963607675.1 bacterium
TCGGGGGTATCGATCTGAACGTCCACGTAGGCACCCGTGTCTTCGGGATCGATGGACTGCTGTTTAACCGTCAGGGTGCCGAACTGCTCGGTGATCTTGTAGTTGTTGACAGAGAAGCCCTCCTTGAACGTGTACCCGACCTTGTTTTCCGCAGTGTCGCCAACGTTGGTGACGGTGGCGGAGCAGCCAAGGCCATCTACCTGGGTGGCGAACAGCTCGTCGGAGCAGTTGTACTCGTTCCAGCTCTGGGCCTGGCCGTTGTAGGTGAACTCATGGGACTCGGAGGTCAGGGTCACGGAACGCGGGGTAACCTTGATGGTGCCGGGCGTGCTCATGATGTTGAGCTTGCTTGTCACGTCATCGTCCCTGGCGTTGACGATCTTCAACCCATCGGCAGTGGCCGTGATGCCCTCGGCGGTCGTGACGTCGGTGGCCGATGCGGTGGACTTTGCCTCCTTGACCGTGTAGCCCTCGGGCAGATCGCCCACCGTGACGGTGGCGCCATGGGCATTGCCGTCGTAGGTGAACTCGCCGCCGGTGACGGTGACCACGATCTCGGCGGTGCTTTCCTTCACGGTCAGGGTGCCGAACTGCTCGGTAATCTCGTAGTTGTCGTCGGTGAAGCCCTTCTTGAAGGTGTAGTAAACGTCGTTGCCGAAGGTATCGCCGACGTTGGTGACGGTGGCAATGCAGCCGAGGTTATCGACCTGGCTGGCGAACAGGCCGTCGGAGCAGGTGTACTTGTTCCAGCTCTGGGCCTTGCCGTTGTAGGTGAACTCGTGGGACTCGGAGGTCAGGGTCACGCGGCGCTGGGCAACCTCCAGAGCCTCGGTGGTGTAGACATAGCCCTCGTAGACGCCGGGGACCGACGCGCGGACTTTGACGGTGGTGGAGTCAGCCACGTTGGTGGCAGTGATATCGGCGGGGTTCGTGGTCCAGTCGCCGTTGGCCTTCTGGTACTCGACCTTCACGGTGTGGCCGCCGTCATCCGTTGCGGTAGCGGTACCGGCCGCATGGGCATTGCCGTCGTAGGTCTTGGACACCGGAGTGCCGGTAAGCGTTACATGCTTTTCAGCAGATGGCAATGTCACGATGACCGTAAAGGTTTCGGTCTTTTTCCCAAATTGCCAGTAACTATGTGTGATTTCGACCGTTCCTGCCTTAACGCCCGTTACGTTCGCATTGCTCCAAGACTTGGCTTCAATGGTCACCTCACCTGTGCCGCTGCTCGACCAGGAATGACTTGTGCCGGCCCATTCCCCATCGATAGTGATAGTTTCGCCAACTTCCACGGTGAGCTCATCGTTGGCAACGGTAGAGGTTGCCACGTCAACCGCGTTAACCTCTTTCTGACTACCGAGCCCGGTTGCAACTTGCGCCCCAGCGCCCTGATCGCTTTCGACTTGATTGGCAGAGGTGGCAGGCTGGGCATCCAAAGACCCATCCTGGGCGTCAGATGCCTCTTCTTCGGAAGCGCCCTTGTCAGAAGAGCCGCTATCAGAAGCAGCGCTCTCGTCGCTGCTGACAGCTTGACCATCAGCGCCCTGAGGCTCCTGCTGCTCCTGACCCTGTGCGCCATCCTGTGCCGAGTCGCTGTTTTCCGCATACGCGCTTAGGGGCACCAAGCCCACAACCAGCGTAATGGCGAACAAGACAGACAGCAGCCGCTTTGCCAAAGGCTGGCATTCGGTATTGCTCATAACCCATCTACCCCTATCTACACGGTGATTCTCAACCTAGTCAATCGGCGGATTCTAACGGTCGTCGCAACACCATAGATTTCGAAGGGAGTCTTTGGTGG
>CAVDDI010000219.1:0-6731 GCA_963607675.1 bacterium
GTCGTAGGCATAGGAGACCTTAACCGTCTCGATGATGCCCGCATCGCTCGCCTGGCCTTCGGCGGCGGCGTCGAGCGCAAGTGCCGCGACAGTCGCCTTTGTGCCGTCTACCAAGCCCTTGCTCTTGAGCTGGACGTCAACCGTGCCGCTCTTCTGGGTCTGGCCCTCCTCGCCGCCGGTAGTGTACTTGGCGGTCTTGGCGGCCAGGCTGTTGGACAGGGTGACGTAGGCGTCGAGGGGCGCGCCCTCGGCCTTGGTCTCGCCGGACGAGGAGACCAGGCGCACAGTCACGTTCGCGGCGCTGATCGCATCGTCGTAGAAGAGCCCGAAGACAGCCGCCTCGGGCGCCGAGACGTAGGCCTTGTAGGTCGTGTTCGCCTTGGCGTTGCCCACCACGCAGGTCTCCTCGCCGCTCTCGCCCACCTCGTACCAGTAGACCGAGCAGGGCACGGTGGCCGAACCACTCGCGCCGCCGTCGGTGCGGACGAGCTGTCCGGTGGTCGATAGGGGCTTGCCGGCCTCGGGCGCCTCAACGGCGAACAGGGCCGATTTCACGCGGTCGACGTAGAGGGGCACGAGGTTAACGTCGTTCTGGGGCATCGTGAAGGCCACGGCGTTGCTGAAGAGGCCCTTGTCGGTTATGTAGTCCTCCAGCGGGTAGAGGCCGCTCGTCGACTTGGCGTCCCAGCGCCAGAAGGCCTTGCCGTCCTTGGCCGCGGGCACCGACAGCGCCACACTCGTCCCGTTGCGGTACTTTCCCGCAGCCTCGCCGCTCACCTTGACCGTGAACTCCTTGGTGGTGTGGCGCTGCCAGGCGTCGCCGCCCTCGTCGTTGCCGTAGCTGATGTAGTAGCCGTCCAGGTCGTAGAACAGGCAGTCCTTGCTGGCGGGCTTGAAGTTCTTGGCAACGCGGCGGTCGCCCGTGGTGCCGGTGCGCACACCCACAGAGGAACCCTCGGAGAGGCTGCCGGTGATGTAGGCCTTGGTCGAGGTCCACGAGTCCTCGCGCAGCATCACGTCGTCGGCGTTGCCCGAGTCCTTGCCGCGGGTGTTGCCCTTCACGATGCATTTTCCGGTCATTTTGATGTCGTAGGTGTGCCACACGAAGACGCCGCCGCCCTCGTAGTTGCCGCCGCTGTCGACACTGCAGGCGTTACCGGTGATGGTGCAGTTTTCGATGGTGTTGCGATCGTTACAGACATAGATGCCGCCGCCCTCGTATTTACACCAGTTATCCGTGATGGTGCAGTCACGCACCGTGGTCCACTCCTGATCCAGCTCGATGCCGCCGGCATCGTAGGCGGAGTAGTTCTCCGAGATGGTGATGCCTTCGATCAGGCCCTCGTTCGATTCGAACTCGCGCTGATCTACGTGTATGCCGCCGCCGCTTTGGTTGCTCTTCGTGGTGGTCCTGCTAGATTCAAGGCAGCGATTGCCCGAAACGAATGCATCGCGGTCTTCGGACTTCAGGGAGAAATCCGAGTAGCGGAAATAGATGCCGCCGCCACCGAGTCCGGCTGTGTTGTTACAGATCTTCGCGCCCTTGGTCATATTGATGCGAGCACCCTTTTCATCGCAACGGATACCACCGCCGTTTTCCAAGGCGTAATTGTCGTGGATGGAAGAGTTCTCCATGTTGATGGTTACATTGGTTGATTCGGCGCAAACCCCAGCGCCCCAATGCGCTTTGTTGTGCTCGATCGATGCGCCGTTCTTCATGTTCAGGGTCGAATATTCCGACAGGTCTACACCGCCCAAACCGTTGTCGGTCAGCCTGATATCCTGCGTCACCCTGCTTCCGCCTATCGTAACCCCGTCAAGGGTGATCGTAGAGTAAGCAGCGCCCTCGATCGCAGAGCTGTAATTATCCGTCACCTTCACCAGGCCACCAGATGTGGTTTCAACATCGATCTCGCTGCCATCTTGGGAACTGTACCCTTTGTATTTGAAAGTGCTCTTGACGCTCGATGTGAGCACGAGCTCGGAGTGCTCGTGCAGGAAGAAGGCAAGGTAGTTGCTGTCGATGCGATGGCCGTTCATGTCCAGGGTGACCTTTTTGCCATTAGGCACAATAAAATGGTCTTCCTTCTCGAACTTCCAGTCGGCATCCATCACAACCGTAACGCCAGCGTAGCAGGCATTACGAGCGCTTGCTATGTCGTAGTAATCGGTTACTTTGCCCGACTCGTCTACCGAATGACCGATCCTTTCGTCCGCCATAGCCGTTGCCGGCAGCACCAGAGTGCACAGCATAGCCGCCAGCGCCAATGCGAACACCACGGCAAATAAACCAGGCTTACGCCAAATCGATTCCCTGCGCATAGAGGACTCCCTTCCTCGATCTTGCGGTCTAAACAGCATAACGCTTCATCCGATTGCGCGGGTTAATTAGATGTTGCCGCGGATGGCAACCATCAGAAGATGGGGGCTGGATTCCATCTCGGACTTTACCCTTCCAGATGGGCGGGGCGATGCACGGGTTTTCAATGGCGCGCTCAACGTACGGGAAATCGTCCGAACCCTCGCCGCATGCAACCGAAGGGCTATCGACTGCCGCCCTAAAGCAAAAGAGGCCCCGTGGCAACTTGGATTCGTTGTCACGGGGCCTTGGCATATTAGATGAGGTTTGGGCGATTAGCTCCTGCGTCGGCGCAGGGCTGCAATAGAAGCTGCACCTGCCGCGATAAGCGCAACGGCTGCAACCGCCGCCACAGCGAATACCGGGATGGAGTCGCCGGTCTTGGCGAGGGCCTGCTTGTCGTCGACGTCGCCGGCAACAGGCTCGCCGCTGCCATCATCGGGGTTGACGACGGGAGTGTCCCCACCGTCATCGCCGCCGCCTTGGGAAGGCGCAGCGATCTTGATCTTGCAGGTCACTTCGTGGGAAATGTCACTGTCGTCCACCTCGTCGCAGTACGCCACCTCGAAGGTGCCCTTGACGGTAAGCTCCTGCGCGGTTGTCGCATTCGGGTCGAAGCCAGTAACGGCTTCCCAGGTGATGTCGCCGTCGGCGGCCTGGCCGTTCTCAAGCGCGATCACGGCTATCCTGCCCAGGGGCCAGCAATTATCGTCGGGATTGCTCTCCTGCTCTGCCTGATAGGCGGCAGCCTCCTCGAAGGTCAGCTCGACGTCTTCGGGCGCGGTGACGGACAAAGCCTTAACGGCATGCGTCTTATCGAACGTGATGGCCAAGCATAGCTTACCGTCCTTCACGACAAAGCCGGCGGCCTGAGCCTGCTTGTTCTGGGCAACGGCCACGACGTCGGTAGAAACCACCTTATCAACATCGACAAGGCCCTCGACATCGTCGGAAAGCTCGATCACGGCGGTGTAGGCCGTGGAGAAGTCGGCCTTGCCGTCCTCGCTCTCGGGCGACCAAGTAACCCCGAAGCTCTTCGACTTCATCACTTCAGCAAAATCCACCTTTTCACCGTTCGAGCACGTAAGCCAAAGGCTGTTCACTTCGCTTGCCAGCTCGTCGCCGCCGTTCTCAGGGGCGTTGGCGGCGAACTCGACCTTGGTGACCACCGGGGTATAGACGGCGGTCGGGACATAGCCATTATCCAAGACGGACTGGGGAACGGTTATGGTGCCGATCTCGTCATTCTGCTGGCAACCTTCGGGCACGTTCTCCCAGTTGCAGAAGTTGTAGCCATCTTGAACGGGAGCGGTGAACGTCACGTTGTTCAAGTCTTTGACGTAGGAAACCTCTACGTTGCCCAAGACTGTGGGCGTGGACTCGGATGCAGAGAGCGCAAGCCCATAGGTCACCGCTTTCACGTTGGCCTTGCCGGTTTCGACTGTGGACTTGTCCCCGCCTACCTCGAAGTTTTCGGTCAGTACCGTAAGCGTGCCAGTGTCGTCATCCACGGAGGCCTCCACGGCCTTGTCCTCGCTGTTCACGGTAACGCTGTCAGCGGTGATGGAATCGCTGAAGAAGCGGCCTTTCTCGACAGACTGGAGGCAAGTGACGGAAGCCGCGTAGACAGTTCCTGCTTTCGCGGTACCCGATACAGGAGTCATCCCTTCAGAAGAACCGGATACGGCAGCCGCCTCGTCGGGGGCATCCGATGCAACGGAGATCCCACTCTCGCTGCTGGCTACCTCGTACCAAGCAACGGAGGCCCACCCCGTAAGCCCACCGCAGGTAAACTGGGCAGTCGAGGGCAGGAGCACGCCAGCTTCGGGCTCCCCAACATTGATAGCGATCATGGCGGACTTGTCGGCATAGGTGGCCACCGCATTCACGTCGTTCTGCGGCATATTGAAACTGAGCACATTGTCGAAGATCTGACTGCCGTCGATGTAATCATCTATCGGATTCAGGCCCGTGGTTCGGCCGGTATCCCAGCGCGTGAATGCTTTGCCGTCCTTGGTGAGCGGGGCCACCAGGGTCACGGACGAGTTCCACTTGTAGCGATTGGAGCCCTCGCCGTTCAACTGCGCCAGATATTCGACCGTGCGGTGGCGTTGCCAGGCGTCGCCGCCCTCGTCGGTGCCGTAGCTGATGTAGTAGCCGTCCATGTCATAGAACAGGCAGTCCTTGGTCTCGGGCTTGAAGCTCGTGGCCACTCGGCGGTCGCCGGTGATGCCGCTGCGCACGCCCACGCTAGATCCCTTCGACAGGCTACCGGTGATGTAGGCCTTCGCCGTGGCGCCGGTGTTCTCGCGCAGGAACACGTCGTCGGCTTCGCCGGTGTCCTTGCCGCGGGTGTTGCCCTTGATTGCGCACTGGTTGGCCAATTTCAGGTCGTAATCGCACCAAACATACACGCCGCCGCCTTCGTAGTTGCCGCCGCTGTCAACGTTGCAGGAGTTGCCCGTGATGGTGCAGCCGTCGATGAGGTTGTTGCTGTTGCAGTCGTAGATGCCGCCACCCTCGTATTTGCACCAGTTGTTGGTGATAGTGCAATTGCGCACGGTGGTGTTACTCTGGTCCAGCTCCAAGCCACCGCCATCGTAGGCAGAGTAGTTGTTGGCAATGGTTATGCCTTCAATAAGGCCTTCGTTGCTGCCGGTTGCCGAATCGACATGGATGCCGCCGCCGGACTGCTCGCCCTTGGTACCGGCCCTGTTCGACTTGGTTGCGGAGTTGTTGGATATGGATGCCTTGTAGTCACTGGACTTGATGGTGAACTTCGATCTGTTCAAATAGATGCCGCCACCAGCACCCGCCTGATTGTTTTCGATCTTCGAATCACTGCTCATGTTCAGGACGAAGCCCGTGTTTTCAACGTAGATACCGCCGCCGTAGTTGTCGGCGTAATTGTCATGGACAGAAGCGTTGCTCATGTCTATCTGCACGTTCGCGTTGGCGGAAATGCCGGCACCCTTGCCGCGTTCCGATCCCTGACCGCTAGCGTTGTGCTCGACGGAAGCCCCGTTCCTCATGGAAAGGTAGCTGTCGTTGCCAAGGTTGATGGCACCGCAATTCTTGGTGCGTTTGTTGTCGTATGAATACGCACCGCCAACGGTAACCCCATCGAGGATCACCTTGTTATTCTCTTGCGCGCGGATCAGCGGCACACTACCCTTATTGGAGGTAAGCAGCCCACCGGTGGTGGTCGTTATCTCCTTCTTGTCGTTTACGCTCACATAACCGTTATAGGTGATCTGGTGCGTTTTCCCACTGCTGTCACCTTTCAGCTCGAGCTCGGCATCTTCGTGCAGATAGAAGATGGAGAGCGAGGCACTATGGGTTTTGTTGGTGATCGTGTGCCCCTCCATATAGATGGTGAGCTGTTTTCCCTCAGGGATATCGAGGTCACAGCAGTCCCAGTCCGTGTCCATGTAGATGGGCCAGCCTTTTTCAACGCCGAAGTCCACCGCATCATTTGGGCTGCTGAAGCCAACAGGCTGACTGGTAGAAGGGTCAACCGTATGGGCAACTTGATCGCTCGCAAAAGCAGCCCGTGGCAATAGCAAGGCGCACATCGCCACCAAGGCTACGACCGCAGCCGCAGCAAGAAAGCCCGCCCTCTTTCTAAAGCTGGTTTGAGTTTGAGTATCCATGGCATCTCCGAATTTGCAATCGCATTCGAACAGTTACTTACCTGTTTATTTAAGCATCCAGGGCAGGCATGGCTCAGCAGGCCCACCCTGGTTAACACAAATATAACTGGCCAGACCAAGCTTCTATTCGGCGGCAAGTTCGCGAAGATGGGCGCTGCTTGGTGCCGTCAACGCAGAAAAGGCTCAGCCGGTTGGCTGAGCCTTTTGCGGGTAGCTGCTTTAGCGTGCTAAAGAGGGACTGTCCCTACCGGCGCGCGCGGAGCCTGCGGACGGCGAAGGCCGCCAGGGCCGCGGCGATGGCCGCGATGCCGGCGCCTGCCGCGAGCGGGGCAATGGAATCACCCGTCTGCGGAGACGCGGAAGATCCGTTGGCCTTGCCGGCAGTATTCGCGTTGCCGTTGTCGGCAGCAGAGCCGTTGCCGCCGTCGGCGGCGGTGATGGTGAGCTGGCCGGTAACCTTCAGATCGTAGTTCTTGGTCACGTTGAGGTCATCGTTGAGCACGTCCCACGTGTAGCCGGTCACGTCGGTGTAGGTGCCGGGCTGGGTGCCCTTAACCTGGGCGTCGAAGAGGCACAGCCTGTCGCCGTCCACCAGGTTGGTGACCTTGGAGGCGTCGATGCTGAGCGCCTGCTCCTGGCCGTTGTAGGCAACGGTGGCGGAGTCGCTCACCTCGATGGCGCGCTTGTCGATGGTCAGGGCGCCGTCGGTCACCTTGAAG
>CAVDDI010000220.1:0-5356 GCA_963607675.1 bacterium
AGATCCTGCTGGTGCCCGGCAAAGGCTTCAACTGGGACAAGCCCGACCACTTCCGCGTGGTGTACCTGCCCCGCATCGAGGTGCTCTCCGAATGCATGGAGAACCTGGAAGGGTTCTTGCGCTACTACCGTCAGGGTTAGGATTCACAAACCACCGAAATAGCGGCTACACACCAAACCTGCCCTCAGCACAAAGCCCCCTTCAGCAGCAGCCGAAGGGGGCTTTTATATGGCAGGCAGAGCCCGAGCCGAAGGCTTATAAACGCGTTTCTCACTACCGAACGAGCCGTCTACAAAGAAGCAGCCCCGTGCAACTACATGGCAAAAGCAGGCGCAACGCCGGTATATCCCGAGGCTGATCCATGATACGTTCCAGGGTCGCCGTAAGACCAAACTAGGCCAAATGCTGCCGCATTCTCGATAAATGGCGAACGAAGACTCCAAACTCCCATGAAAGAACCCGATGGACAAGAGCCATTCCTAGTCCACCCTATGCGGCGAAGCGCATCGTTGACATTAGTCGGCTCTTTCACGTTATTCACGCACCAATCGTATTGGGATCCCTCATTTTTATAGCAGGAAAGCTTATCCTCGCCAGCAAGCTCGCTATACGATATCAGCCAAAACTTATCGTTGGTTGATCCTTCGGTCCAGCCGGATTCGCTGCTACCAACCGTCGCCTTCTTGCTTATCGTCATAGCCGCTTTCGCAAGGTCGGAAAGGCCCGTCTGCACATAGCCGCCCTCGCCGAATACATCAGTGCGCATCTGGGAGCTTGCCCAGCCACCGTCGTTGGTGTCGCTGCCGTTCATCTGCTTGCATACAGGAAGCGAATGCGTGGCCAAGAACGTCACGGCAGAGCCGTCTCCATCGTGAGGGCCTACCTGGATAATGCGGAACTCGACCCAATTGTCGGCATCCTTTTCGGCATCGGACCCATTCCACTTGGTGTAGAGGCGCACCTCCTGGCTTGCGGAGCCATCGGCATTCATCCCGTTCATGTAGTTGGTGTACTCAGCCGTGACAGCAGCCTTGTCCTTACCGGCCGAGGTCTGGGCCTTCGCGCCGTGAAGCACCGCCATGTCCTCGTCTATCTGGCTCTTGGTTTTCAGGACGCCTTCCGGATCGGAGGGGTTGGATGCGCGTGCGGCAGCAAGCCAGTAGCCATAAGGCTCCTTTGAGATGCTGAAGCTCCTGGTTAGCCCCGATGCAGGAAGCTGGTAGTTGGAGGGGCTCGCCTTACCGCCGGAAGTCAATCCAACCACGGAAACGGTGTAGCTTCCCGCCTCGGAAGGCGCCCCGGTCAGCGGCAAGCCATCAGAGTCGACGTAGGAGAGCTCCGCAGCCAAAGCCTCGCCCTCAACAACGTTCGTCACGGTAGCGGCCGGGCTCTTCGCAGTGCCGTCGTAGAAGTAAACGGCATCGTCATCGGAATCCCAGGTGATGCCCACGGTCCTCTTGGCGATGGCGAAATCGAGCTCCTTGGAACCGGCGTAGTTGCCCTTGAAGGTTACGGTTGCCTTGGCGGTGCCGGCGTTCACGTTGTCGGCGTAGGCCACGTCATAATCGGTGCCCTGAACCAAACCGGCAGGGGCGCCCGTTACGGAAGGCTTGTGGGCTGTGCCGTCGTAGGTGTAGCCCTCCGCAGGGATGGCGAGGACAATGGCGGCCAGCTCTTCATCGGTGAGCTGCCTGGGATTGATAGTGAACTCAAGGTTCTTGATTCCTGTGTAGTTGCCCTTGAACGTGACAGTGGCCTTTCCGGTGCCGGCGTTCACGCTGTCGGCGTAGGCTACGTCGTAGTCGGTGCCCTGCACCAGGCCGGCGGGGATACCCTCGACCGCCGGGGTCTTGGCCGTGCCGTCGTAGGTGAAGGTATCCTGGGCCAGCTTCATCGCCGACATATCGGGCGTCTGCGGTACAACGGTGAATTGCTTGGCCAGCCCCGTTGCGGGCAACGCGTAGTTAAGGACGTCCGTCCCCTCGCCGGCCTGCAGCCCGCTTACGGTTGCGGTGTAGTATCCGGCCGCAGACGGAGCACCTGCCAAGGGCGCACCCTCAGAGTCCTCGTACGAAAGCTCCGCAGACAGGGACTGCCCTGCAACCGCGCCCTCAACAACGGCGAATGGGGAATGGGAGCTGCCATCGTAGTCGTAGCCGGCCTCCCCTTCGGGGATCCAGGAAATGCTCACAGTCTTCTTGGTAATGGCGAAATCGAGTTCCTTTGAGCCGGCGTAGTTGCCCTTGAACGTGACGGTTGCCTTGGCTGGCAGCTCCGCCGTGGTGGCGTTCACGTTATTTGCGTAGGCAACGTCGTAGTCGGTGCCCTGCACCAGACCGGCGGGAACGCCCGTCAAGGAAGGCTCCTTCGCAGCGGCGTCGTAGGCGTAGTCCCCCGCAGGGATATCAAGCTGGATGGCCGCCAACTCGGCCTCGGTGAGCTGCCTAGGCTCGATGGTGAACCCAAAGTCCCTGGAACCAGCGTAGTTACCCTTGAAGGTGACGGTGGCCTTGGCGCTGCCGGCGTTCACGTTGCTGGCGTACGATACTTCGTAGTCGGTGCCCTGCACCAGGCCGGCGGGGATGCCCTCGACCGCCGGGGTCTTGGCCGTGCCGTCGTAGGTGAAGGTATCCTGGGCCAGCTTCATCCCCGACATGTCGGGCACCTGCGGGTTGATGGCGAAGCTGCCGGTTGCCTGGCCAGCATAGTCGCCCGTGCCCTGGATGGTGAGGCTATCGTACTCGCCCGCATTGGTGCCAGTGTTGCCAGAGACCACGCGGTAGTCACCTTCGCCGAGCACCGTGCCATCGGCCAAGGTGACGCTCTTGATCTTCGCGGCCTGTTCCTGACCGTTGTAGGTAAGCTCCTCGGTGGCAATCACCGCATCGGAAATATCTATCTTGGCGAACTCGTAGGTATAAACGATGGTGCCAACGCGGGCCCTATCCGACGTGTTCCAGTCGTCGGGAACTTTGGAATCGGCGGCCCACTTGATGGTCAGCGTCTCGCCAGAGCCGATGGTCTTGCCGGCGGCGTCGTTGGTCCAACCGCTCACGAACGGATACTCCGATTGCACCGCTGCGCTCTTCAGCACAATAGCGCGACCGGTGTCGTTGGTAAGCTCAACATCGGGGACGGTAATGGCACCATCCGCATCGAAGGTGGCCGTGATCTGCGCTGTGGCGGTGAATACCTTAGGTTCACTTGCGGCGTTGGCCGATGTGGCAAGGCACGTAGCACCAACAGCCACCATAGCCACGAGCGCAGCAGCCGCTACTGCCAACGGGATGCGAAGCTTCGACAACGCGCTCATCGGCGGCCTCCTTCGCAATCCTTGGAGAACGCGAGCCTGCCGGCAACGATTGCGGCGGTCGCAGCAACAGCCGCGCCTGCAACGAGCGGGACCATAGGCGCCGCGTCGTCAGTCTTGCTGGTGATCGCGTTGCTCTGAGTGCCTTCCTGGCCGTCAGCGGCAGGAGCTAGGTAAACCTCGGTTGCGGCCGAGTCGGTTTGCTCGTCGGCGAAAGCGCAATCAGGCGCGCAGGCAAGGGAAAGCGCCGCCAAGAGCACGCCCGCCATGAAGAGCTGCGCCATACGCTGCCCTGCGGCCTTCACCCCCCCTGCAGGATAGTTCCAGCGGTTTTCATCGGCTCCTCCTATTTCGTTCTGGGCTAGGACCCGGAACTGATTACTCAATGCACAAAAGCATGCCTCTATCGACGGTACAGGAGAGCGCTTGCAGGCAAGCGAGCAAGCTTTCCCTGTCCTAAAGGCATGTATGCACTCAATATATCAGGCGCACACGAAATCGACTTGGCTTAGAGGAAGAAAAGCATCTGGCCGTCTCGGATTCGCCCAGCGTATATACCAGCGAAATCAGAAACATAAGCACCCAGCGCCTAGGAGCCGACGATGCCCGATAATCGGCGACTGCGACAGGCCTTCCGCAGCTACGGACACCAGGGAAAGGGAAAGCGGCAACACCTCAGGCCACCGCGAAAGCCGCAAAAGCCAATTAACCAGCAACGCCAAGCCCCATCAGCACAGCCGAAAAGGGCTGCACATTCGCCTTAATACACCGCAACCAAATAGCAGCAGCGTACTTAATACGCTACGGCTGCTTCGACCTTTGCCTAACGGCCCCCTCCAAGCAGGCCAGCCGGCCCAACGCCTGTTCTTGCTCCCCTTTTGCGCGTAGGAACTCGGCCACTTGCAACTGGTTCTTGAAATCGTGCCTGAGCTTCGCCAAACGCTCGGTCTCCGTGATGAAGCCCTCCGTCTGGCGCAATACCAACTCGCTTCTTTCCTTTAAGTTATGAACCCGCAAATCGGCTATCTCGGCATTATGCCAACGACGAACAGCGAAAAAGCCAACCAGATACGCCGCCAAAACAACGGAGGTAGAAAGCGCCATAACGACCATGAAGGACTCGTCTTGCTTGACGATGTCCCTTTCCGCAAACGAGACAACAAGGATCAGGCAAAGCTGAGCCATCGGGAACACGGCAGCCCTCATGCCGCCCCATTCGCCACCATCGGAAAATGCCCGATCTGCAAGCCCATAAACAAGCAGCAGAAGAACGATCATGACCATCGCGTGGAGGACCAAGTAGACAACAAACACATCCATTCGCTCATAGGCGAAGCTCGAAATGGCATCGATGCTGTAGCCCTGCATCGTGAATAGGGCAGCAAGGGGAAACTCGCTCAAAAGGGCAGCAGCGATAGAGCACGAGATAACGAAAAGCCTCCGCATAGGCTTCACGGCAGAAAACAACCAGTACATCCCCACCATCACGACAAAAGATCCGAACGACCACGCAGCCTTTATCTGCGGATCAACTGGGTAGGCGTTGAGATATCCCGTGACGACGCAGGAGAGGAACGCAGTGGCCCATATAACGACAGGATGCCGCAAGCGAAGCATCTTCACGAACGCGTACGTCAATATCGCCTGACCCGAAAAGGCCATGCATGTACACAGGATCCAATCACTGAGCATCGGCTACCGTAATCCCACCAATCCCTTAATGCGCTTCCCTATCGAACATCCCGCAATTCACCCTGCACACCAATGCACTAGAGACATCGCTCATCCTTGAATGAGTCCGAGCCAGTACCGCAGGAGTCTTGGCTGCGAGATGCGATCGGTCCAAGAAAAACGTCAGCCTCAACATCGCACGCCGGGCAAACAGCACTTTCGCTTTCCGCTAACAATTGGCTGAAGAATAGCATTTTAACCGGTGTAGGCACCGAAGACCGAGCGGGGTTTGCCGTGTCCGGAAGCAAATTACACGGCAGCGTACCAATGATTCACCTGGGTAAATAATAAATAGTGACACTTTAGTATCTTTAT
>CAVDDI010000221.1:0-5127 GCA_963607675.1 bacterium
GATCCGTAACATTTATATATTAGTTATCGGATTCCTGAACTGATAGATCCAACCTATGGTTCCCGTGGATATGAATCGGTTTTTTCTTTATCCGCCTAACTTTTTATCTATTGGACAGTGTGCCGTTTCCGCCTAAACTAGACGAAGCGAAAGTCCGTCTTCTGGTACCCGTGTGCCAGAACAAGTTCGTCCGTCACAGAGGCGTGGTGGGCGAGAGAAGGAGAAGATTATGGATTATGCTCTCACCGACGAGCAGGAACTTCTTGTAGAGTCCCTCAAGGAGTACGCTGACCGCTACTTTGACGACGAGTCCGTTCGCCAGATGTACGAGAACCATCAGGTAAACGCTGAGGCTCAGGACGCATACCGCGACGCTGGCTTCCCCTTCATGGGCCTTCCTGAAGAAGTTGGCGGCATCCCCACGGACCACGTCACCCTGGGTCTCATGACCGAGAAGCTCTATGAGTTCACCGGTGCCATGACTCCGTTCATGACCGGCATGCTCGCCTGCGCCGACCTCGCTGAGTTCGGTACTCCCGAGCAGTCTTCCGTCATCATGGAGGAGTACGAGAAGTCCGGCCAGTCCGTTGCAGCTCTCTGCCTTTCCGAGCCCGCTGCCGGTTCTGACAACATGGGCATGACCATGACCTCCAAGAAGCAGGCCGACGGCACCTACGTCCTCAACGGCCAGAAGACTTGGGTTACCAACGGTGCTGACGTTCCTTACTACATCGTTATCTGCAAGGACGAGGATCCTGCCCGCGAGAACAACAAGATGTCCCTGTGGCTCGTCAAGCGCGAGACCGAGGGTGTTTCCACCGCTCACCTGACCAAGATCGGTCAGCACACCGTTCCCTTCGTTGACGTGTTCTTCGACAACGTCGTCGTTGAGGAGTCCGCTCGCATCGGCGAGGCTGGTGCTGGCTGGCTGCTGCTTATGAAGAACTTCGAGTTCGAGCGCTGCCTGGTTGTTGCTCAGGGCCTTGGCCTCGCACAGGCTGCTCAGAACGATGCAATCGCCTATGCCAAGGAGCGCATCGCCTTCAACAAGCCCATCATCACCAACCCCCGCGTTCAGGGCCTCATCGAGGAGAACGAGATCATCCTGCAGCAGACCCGTCATTGGCTGTACTACTGCCTCTGGAAGCTTGACCAGGGTCAGTCCATCAACGCCGACATCGCTATGCTGAAGTCCTGGGGCACTCGTGCTCATCTCCAGGTTGCCGACAACGCAATCGAGGTTTATGGTGGCCTCGGCTACACCGAGGAAGTACGCGTTGGTCGCATTTGGCGTGACCTTCGTGGTAACATGCTTGCTGGCGGTACGTGCGAGGTTATGGACTACATCGCTGGTCGTGCAATCCCGAAGCAGTACAAGTAACCCACGCGCATTGCTGCACGTAACTCCCATTTGTATAGGAATACAAGGAGAATAGGAGCAAGAAAGTTATGAAAATTGTTGTCGCAGTAAAGGTAGTTGCTGACGACCAGGACATCTTCGTCGCTGGCGATCGCACGCTCGACTACTCCAAGGCCCATCAGGTCATCAGCTCTTACGACAAGAACGCTATCGAGGCCGCTGCTCAGCTCGCTGCTGCAAACGATGGCACCGTTACCGTAATCAGCGCTGCAACCTCCAAGGCTACTGACGCAAAGCTCAAGAAGGACATCCTTTCCCGCGGTGTTGACGAGCTCATCATGGTCACCGACGACGCTCTGGCAACTGCCGACTCTTACGCAACCGCTCAGGTTCTGAAGGGCATCGTCGACGAGAAGGTCTCCGATTACGACCTGATCATCACCGGCGACGGTTCTGCCGACTTCTACGCTGGCCAGGTAAACGTACAGCTCGCTGCTGCACTCGACGTTCCCGCCATCAACGAGGTTACCTCCATTGCCGTCGAGGGCGACAAGGTCGTCGTCGAGCGCACCCTCGAGGAAGAGGTTGAGGAAATCGAGGTTCCGCTTCCCGCCGTTGTTGCTGTGTCTCCCTCCATCGGTGAGCCCCGCATCCCCGGCATGCGTGAGATCCTTGCAGCTGGCAAGAAGCCTTCTACCGTTGACGAGCTTGCTGGTGGCGTGGACGCCAAGATCGAGATCGAGGAGACCAAGGCTCCCGAGCTCGCTCCCCGCAAGCAGCAGATCTTTGAAGAGGGCGACATCGACGCATTTGCGGCAGCTGTTGCTGAGGCACTTAAGTAAAGAGAAGGCGGTACTAAAACATGAAGGCATTTGTTCTTGCTGAATCCACCGACGCTCAGCGCGCTCTTTGCGCTGGTGCTCGTACCATCGCTGACGAGGTAGTACTCGCAGTTGTCAAGGGTGCACCTGCTACGGGTGTTGCCGACA
This sequence comes from bacterium, assembly GCA_963607675.1. Classification (GTDB taxonomy): domain Bacteria; phylum Actinomycetota; class Coriobacteriia; order Coriobacteriales; family Eggerthellaceae; genus Anaerotardibacter. The sequence goes on from CAVDDI010000221.1 coordinate 2,350, forward strand.
AGGCTTACGATGTTGAGCTTCCTGAAGGTCAGCCCGTAGAGAACGCCGCAGCTGGCGTTCAGGCTGCTTACGATGCTGCTCAGCCCGACGTTGTCCTCGTTGAGCCCACTCCCCGCAACAAGATCCTCGCTGGTCTTCTTGCTGCCAAGCTCGGCACCGCTGTTGTTTCCGACGTCACCGCATTCGACGGCGACACCGTGACCAACATGTACTTCGGCGGTCTCGCTGCTTCCAAGCAGAAGGCAACCGGCGCAAAGGTTTACACCGTTGCCGCTACTGCTTTCGCTGATGCTGAGGCTACCGGCACCGACGAGGTAGAGACCATCGCTTACGTTGCTCCCGCAAAGGCTCTGGTCCTCCGCGGCACCAAGGCTGTTCCCCGCGAGGGCGCAGACCTCACCAAGTGCGACGTTGTTGTTGGCGCTGGCCGCGGCTTCGCTGAGGAAGCCGACCTCCAGATGGCCCGCGATCTTGCTGCCAAGGCTGGCGGCGAGCTTGGTTGCTCCCGTCCTCTGGCAGAGAACGTTGATTGGCTGCCCCGCAACCTCTACATCGGCGTTTCCGGCCTGCAGCTTGCCCCCAAGGCTTACTTCGCTCTTGGTATCTCCGGTCAGATGCAGCACATGGTCGGTGTTCAGGGTGCTGACACCATCATCGCTGTGAACAAGGACCAGAACGCACCTATCTTCAAGCAGTGCGACTACGGTATCGTTGGCGATATCTACAAGGTTCTTCCTGCCTTGATCGAAAAGCTGTAAAAGCTTATTATTGCAGGGCGCAGGCAACTGCGCCCTGTTTTTTTGTTCACCCTCTGAAAGGAAAAGCATGTCCGATTTTGACGCGATCGTCGTCGGTGCCGGCTGCGCAGGTTCTGTCGCTGCCTACACCCTCGCGTCCGCCGGAAAGTCGGTTCTTGTTGTCGAGCGTGGTCAGTACGCTGGCGCTAAGAACATGACTGGTGGCCGCATCTATACGCATTCGCTCGCCAAGGTGTTCCCTAACTACCAGGAAGCTCCTCTGCAGCGCAAGGTGACCCATGAGCGCATCTCCCTCATGTCGCCTGATTCCAACTTCACCATCGACTATGCCGCCCGTGAGCTCGAAGAGGCCGGCAAGGAATCCTACACCGTTCTGCGTGGCCCCTTTGACCAGTGGCTTGCCGAGCAGGCCGAGAACGCCGGTGCCGAGTTCATCTACGGTATCGCGGTCGAAGACCTGATCATCGAAGACGGCAAGGTCAAGGGCATCAATGCTTTCGGCGACGAGATCACTTCTGATGTGGTTATCCTCGCTGACGGCGTGAATTCCCTGCTCACCTCCAAGGCTGGGCTTTCCAAGAAGGCTCCTGCCATTCATCAGGTTGCCGTTGGCGCCAAGGAAACCATCGAGCTTCCTGCCGATGTTGTTGAGTCCCGTTTCCTGTGCAATCCTGGCGAAGGCGCTTCCTGGCTGTTCGCTGGTGACTGCTCGAACGGCATCATCGGTGGTGCATTCATCTACGCTAACCAGGAATCCGTCTCTGTTGGCATCGTAGCCACCATGAGCGAGGTTCTGAAGCAGGATATCCCGGTATATCAGATGCTCGAGAACTTCAAGAACCGTCCTGAGATCAAGCCCCTTATCGCTGGCGGCAAGACCGTTGAGTACTCCGGTCATGTTGTTCCCGAGGGTGGCTTGAAGATGATGCCCGAGATCGTTGGCGATGGCGTTATCGTTGCCGGCGATGCAGCTATGCTGTGCATGAACCTCGGCTACACCGTTCGCGGCATGGACTTGGCTGTTGCTTCCGGCGAGATTGCCGGTAAGGCAGCTATCAAGGCCCTTGATGCTGGTGACACCTCCAAGGCCGGTCTTGCCGACTACAAGAACATGCTCGACAACTCCTTCGTCATGCGCGATATGAAGATGTACGCTGATGCTCCTGAGTTCCTGGAGAACTGCCCCGGCATGTTCCGCGGTTACCCAGAGATGATCCGTGACATCATGACTCCGCTGTTCAAGGTTGATGGCGAGCCCCGTCAGCATGTTATGAAGATCGCGCTTCCTCCTGTGAAGAAGCAGGGTCTGTTCAAGCTGGCTAAGGTTGCTATGAAGGGAGTGAAGGCGCTGTGAGCGAACTTAACATCACCGTTAACGTCGACGAGAAGCTTTCTCTCAACAAGTTTGAGGTCGACGAGGAAAACGCACACATCAAGATCAAGGAAGGTGTCAAGGCTTCCGATCCTGAGTTCCACAAGCTTGTTATGTGCTGCCCCGCAGCTCTTTACAAGATGCCTGCAGAAGGCGACGATCCGATCTTCGACTATGCTGGCTGCCTTGAGTGCGGCACTTGCCGCATGATCTGTGGCGAGACCATTCTGGAAAAGTGGGAGTACCCTCAGCCTACCATGGGCGTCCAGTACCGTTTCGGCTAAGATCCGCCTATAGGCGAACCTATTGCTTGTAAGAAGAACCTGCTTCGGCGGGTTCTTCTTTTTTGTTCGTGCCATCTATGGCTCGTCGCTAGTTTTTCAGCGCAATCTTTTTGGTCCGCGGGTTTTATGCTGGGCAGGCCTTTGCTTCGTTCCGCCCATGAGCCTCTTATCTAGTTATTTTGGCCTGATGGTACGGCGCTTGCCTGTGACTTCAGATTCCCTCTTTATCGATTTGCTTTATTTCCTATATCCCTAGGTTATGCATTCCTCGGTTGCTATCAGCCGATTGAATTAGAACCTTCTTTTGCAGAGGTCTAACATGAACACGTTTTAAAGTGAACGTGTTCGATTTGGGGCTATGCGG
>CAVDDI010000222.1:0-4880 GCA_963607675.1 bacterium
GGTTTACATGTCTCACCACGAGCCCCTGCACGGAACCAAGAACATCTGCGCCTTTTACGACTACCAGCTGGCGAAATTCAGGAAACCCCTTGAAAAGCGCCTGCAAATTGTCGAGTCCCTTGGAACGGCCACCGTTGCCGAGATAACCGCCGGGGCTCAGCGCTCCCATGGCAGCTTTGCTTCCTTGGATTTCGGCATGCGCATACGGCGCTACGCCATGAGCTTGTCGCTGCTTGAATACCTTGCGGACACCCGCAGGCTCAAGCGCAAGCAAGACTCGGATGGCGTTTTGCGCTATTCGCTTTCCTAGAAAACCAGCAGGAAAAAGCTGGGCTATCAATACTCCCGGTTTTGGGCGCGCTGCGTGATCCCCTTGGCGGCAATGCCTGCCATGACCTCATCGGTGCCCTGGGCAATCTGGTTGCCGCGGCAATCCTGCCAAATGCGGCTCACACGCGTGGCATCGGTGTAGCCGACTCCGCCGAAGATCTGCAAGGCCTCGGAGGCAACCTCGGTTGCCGCGCCTGGCACGAAGCGCTTCATCAGGGCCGTTTCCAGCATGAAATCGGAGCCGCGCACATCGGCGGCAACGGCCGCATCGCGCACGAACATGCGCATCGCACGGATCTTTATCTCCATGTCGGTGAGCTTTTCCTGAATTTGGGGCAAGGAGTTGAGTCTGCGCCCCTTGACCTCGTGCTCGGCGGCATAGGCCACCGCATCATCCATGGCGGCAAGGGCCAAACCGACGCTTGAAGCGCATACAAGGATGCGTCCAAGGCCATATTGACGCTTAAGCATGGAATTGAGTTTGCCCTCGGTCTGAATTTGCCAACTGGGCTTGAGCTTCACGTGTTTGAAGCTGATCGCGGCAGGGCAAAGCATCTCCTGGCCCACCGTGTTGATGGGAAAAGTGGAAACCCCGTCGATGTTGATGGGAACAAGCCATAGGGACATGCCACCATCGCGCTGACCGTAAATGGGGTCGCGCGCAAGGACGAGCGTCTGCGGCGAGAACTGCCCGCAGCTCACAAAGGTCTTAACGCCGTCGAGGTAGATGCCATCGGGATCGGTGGAAATCTGAGCGCGCACTGCCTGAGCATCAGTGCCCGCATTGGGCTCGGTGAAAGCCTGCGAGAAGCGGATCCTGCCATCGGTATAGGCATATTCTTGAACGATTTCCTCCTGCGAGAGTTTGCGCAAGGTGGAAAACATCGCCAAGGAGTTCATGTCGCTGGAAAAAGGAAGCGTGGCTCCTGCGCGGCGCGTGAGCTCGGTGAGCATGGTGACGCGATCGAGGAAGGGGCAATCGTAGCCGCCCGCATTCTGGGAAAGAACGTAGCCACCCAAAGGCGACTCGTAGAACGCATCGTAGACATAAGAGGGAATGCCCATCGAATGGCACCACTGGTGAATGCTCTCCTCGTCGAAATATTTATCGGCGAATTCGTTGACGGCCTCTATGGCCTTCCTTTGCCCCTCGGTAAGTTGCATGCGGATCATCCCCTATCCATCAAGCCGATGCGATGCCTCGAACGCATCGACCACGATCTTGCGCAAAGCTTTTTTGTCAATTTTACCGTTAGCCAAGCGCGGAAGATCGCCCAGCTTCATAACGGTATCGGGAATTTTGCATTTTTCAACCAAGCCCCGAGCATACAGACGGAGCTCAGATGCGCTCGAGCTTGCACCGTCGTTCATGATAACGCACAAACAAGTGCGCTCCCCCAGCTCAGGGTCGGGATATCCGACCAAGCAGCTTTCCGAGATTTCGGGGTTGTCCTGATAGACGTTCTCGATCTCTGCGGGGAAGATGTTTATTCCGCCGCGAATGATCATGTCCTTGATGCGGCCCGTGACGTAGTAGTCGCCTTCCGCATCGAGTGCGCCCACGTCGCCGGAATGAAACCAACCATCTTCGTCCAAATCAAGCTTAAGCGATCCATCGGGCATAAGGATGCCCTCCATCATGGTGGACGCTTTGACCAAGATCTCGTTGGTATCGGGAGCAAGCGCAAGCTCTACGCCATCGATAGGCTTGCCGATGGTTCTACAGCGCCTCTCAAGCGGATAAGAGAACCGACTCATCGTAAGCGTTGCCGCGGTTTCGGTCATGCCATAAGACTGGATGAGCTTGCAACCGAAGCGTTCCTCAAAATCGCGCTGCGAAGCCTCGGGGATGCTCGCACCGGCAACCATGCCAGCGCGCAAACAGGAAAGGTCCCATTCGTTATGGGAGTTCACGCGCAGCTCGCGCTGAAACATGGTGGGAACTCCAAAGTACACCGCCGCATGAGTCGAAACGATGCTGGAAAGAGAACTTTCGGGCCGATACTTCACAAGTGTGGAAACGGTGGCGCCCGTCATCACGGTGGCGTAAATAGCCACCAAGCCATAGGTGTGCGAGAAGGGCATCGGCAGATAGCAGGTCTCATCCTCCGAGATCGAGAAAGTCCGCGACAGAACCTTGCCGTTATGGGCAAACGAGGAAAGCCTGTTGACGATGGCCTTGGGCTTGCCCGTCGAGCCGGAGGAGAAAAGCACGATCTCAGAGTCGCCTGCGCGGTCCTCTATCCCATCAAGACCATGGCGCAAACCGTAGCTGATCACCTGCTCGATGGACCTCACGCCCGGATGCGTGCAGCGAATAGTCTCGACCGGCATGTCTGGAAAGGATTCACGAAGCGCGTCCACATGCTCGGGCTTGTTCACAATCGACATATCGGGCTGGGTCGCCTCCACCGATGCCGCTATCTCAAGATCGGTGGCCGAACCTGTGGCGAGTATCATGCGCGCGCCCGTTTGGGCTATGGCCGCAACCACAACCAGGTAATCGACGTAATTAAGAGAAGAGAACAAAACCGAGCTTGCGGGGCCGATGCCGCAATCGTGAGTTAGGTGCCACGCGTAAGCACGGGCACGATGAAAGGCGTCGGCGTACGAAAGAGACTCGCTCGAGCCGACGATGAGCTGCCTGTACGGAGCCGAAAAGTAAACCTCGCGGATGTAGCTCATCAGAGAAGCGCTGGGGATCTCGGCCGCGGCCAGCTTTGCCACCTGTTGCGAATAATGATCCATTTGATTTACCTCGAATTCCGAGCCCTGGCCGCGCCTAAGCGCGGGAGCTTTTTTCTTTTGCGAAAAGCGCGGCTCCCAAAGCACCGTTGAACTGGGACAGCTCGGACGTGCTGATGGGGAAGCCCACCTTTTCCTCAAGGCGCTTGCGCAAACCGGAGTTAAGGGCAACGCCGCCCGTCATTGCCACCTTGGGCTTCACGCCCAGGCGACGAGCCAAGCCGGCTGTTCGGCTGGCAACGGAGGCATGGATTCCAGCCACAATGTTGGAAATGGGCACGCCGCCAGCAAGTTTGGAAATGACCTCGGATTCGGCGAAAACCGTGCAGGTGCTGGAGATCTCGGCGATCTCGGTGGATTCCGCGTCGTAGCGCTCAAGATCGGAAACGTCGCAGCCGAAGACCCCCGCCATGACGTCCAGGAACCGGCCCGTTCCTGCGGCGCATTTGTCGTTCATGACGAAGTTCTCGAGCACGCCGTCGTCACCGACGGACAGGACCTTTGCGTCCTGTCCGCCGATATCGATAACGGTGCGTACGCCCGGGAAAAGCTTGGCTGCGCCCTTCGCGTGGCAAGAGAGCTCGGACATTTGGTAGTCGGTCCACTCAAGAAGATTGCGACCGTATCCCGTGGAGCATGAGGAGGAGATGTCCTCAAGCGCAACGCCGGCCTCGGCCAGCGCCGCCTCGAGGGCGAGTTTGGGGCCAGGCGTGCCAGCCCCGGATGCAGAAAGTCCTTTGCCCACGATCTCGGCGTTCTCATCGATGATGACAACCTTCGAAGCCGTTGAACCGACATCGATCCCCAAGTAACGATTGCCTACCATTTTGCCTTCACTCCCTCTAAGGTCCCCTAAGGGCTTCTCACCCGAATCCGCCGTACTTGCCTGATCAGCTCAGACAATCAAGGCCTACTTCTTTGCGTACTTCTTGGCAAGCTGACGACCGGCGATGTGAACCATGATCTCGCTGGTGCCGCCAGCAATCTCCATGCCGCGCAGGTCGGACCAGATGCGGCCCTGACGCATGTCCTCGGTGTAGCCAAGACCACCGAATATCTGCATGGACTCGGAAGCTACCTGGGTGCAGGCGCGAGTTCCGTAACGCTTGAGCAGAGCGGAATCGATACGAACGCTTTCGCCCTGGTCCATCTTCCACAGGGTGTGGTAGAGCATGTTGCGGGTGTTCTGCAGCGAGATCTCCATCTCGGTGAGCTTCTCTTGGATGAGCTGATAGCTCTTCAAGGGCTTGCCGAAGGTGATGCGCTCGTTGACGTATGCCGCGGCATCGTCCATTGCAGCCTGTGCGCAACCGAGGCACTGAGCCACGATGAGCGAACGCTCCATCTCGAAGTTCTTCATCAGGTTGACGAAGCCCTCGCCGGGGTTGCCGACGCGCATGTCCTCGGTCAGGGTCACGTCGTCGAAGTAGACCTCGCAGAAGGGCATGATCTGCTGACCGATTTTATGCAAGGGAGCGGTGGAGAGGCCCTCGGATTCCAAGGGAACCAGCCACATGGACATCTTGCTGTTCTCGGGAGCGGGATCCTCGTCCTTGGCAACCACCAGGATGTAAGGGAAAACATCGCCCTGGGTAACCCAGGTTTTCTGGCCGTTCAGCTTGTAGGTGCCGTCCGCCTGCTTGCGGGCGGTGGCTGACATCGAGGAGTTGTCGGAGCCGGCGCCGGGCTCGGAGAAGCCAAGCGAGAAGATGGGCTTGCCGGTTTCAAGGTAGTGATCCATGCAGAAGGTAACCTGCTCGGGGCTGCCGAAGTCGATCATGTCGCACATGGCAAGCGTGTTGTTG
>CAVDDI010000223.1:0-3603 GCA_963607675.1 bacterium
CACCACGACCAAACGCTCGGCGCCGAAGACGTTCTTCGCGCGGTACATGCTGTCGTAAGTGTTGACGCCCGCATGGTCGCAGAAAATGTCATCCTTGCTTACGCCCTGGTCGATGGCGTAATTGCACATATTCATGACTTCGTTGTAGTGGCTGTCCGAGTTGTCGCCGCTCATGATGATCTTAGGCGCCACGCCCTGCTTGTATAGTTTGATGGCAACATCAAGGCGGTCCCGCAAAAGCGGCGACGGCGTGCCATCGGAATGAACCGCGGCTCCCAACACCATGATGGCGTCGGCGTTGAAGCTTTCGCTTTGCTCGGCCATTTGCTCCGTGGATTCGATGTCGCCCGTGTTCTGAAGGAACATGACGAGGTTGGGCACACCGAGCGCCAACAAGGCTGCAAGGAGCAAAACCGCAAACGCGCGAAAAAGAAATCGGGCGGGGTTTCGGTGCCCCGGTTTTGCGACACGGCGCGTTGGCATCGATGCTCCTCCTTCCTCATCGGGCGTTTAACCATTCAAGCGGCACGCAAAGCAAGCACACTTCGCCATGCAATGAAACGACCTCGGCGAACCGAGGTCGAATACCAGCTATGCAAGTGGCAATCCTGCGATGCCAACCATAGTATCGAATTGAGTTTACTTGGCTACGATGTTCACCAATCGTCCAGGAATAACGATGACCTTCTTCACATCTTTGCCTTCGACCGCAGAAGCCACCGCATCCAAGGCAACGGTGCGAACGTCCTCTTCGGGCGCATCGGCATCGACGACGATCTTGGCACGAACCTTACCGTTGACCTGCACCGCAAGCTCAACTTCGCTCGCCTTTGCCTTGGACAGATCGAACTCAGGCCAGGGCTGCACGTGCACGGAATCGCTATGGCCGAGCACCGTGTTCCAAAGCTCCTCGGACCAATGCGGGCAGATAGGCGCCAGCATCTTCACGATGGCCTCGGCGATGTCGGCGGCGAAGGACGCGTCGCGCGCCTCGGGCGCGGTAGAGCGCAGGTAGGCGATAGCGGCGTTGGTGAGCTCCATGATGGCGGCGATGGCCGTGTTGAAGCTGTTGCGCTCGAAGTCCTCGCATACCTTGGCGGCAACGCGATGGCGCTCGCGCAAAAGCTCCTTGGCTGCCTCCTCGGCCTTGGCCTCGTTGCCGGGCTGATAGTAGCTCTGCTCGTCGGCGGCACCAGCCAAATCGTTGACGATGCGCCATGCGCGGTTGAGGAACTTGTAAATGCCGGCCAGGCCGTCTTCGTCCCACTGCAGATCCTTTTCAGGCGGAGCCATAAACAGGATGTAAGCACGGCAGGCGTCGCAGCCGTACTCGGCGATCTGCGATTCGGGGCTGATGACGTTGCCCTTCGACTTGGACATAACGTCGCCGTTGGCGTCGAGCACCATGCCCTGGCAAAGCAGGTTGGTGAAAGGCTCGTCGAAATCAAGCAGGCCCTGGTCACGCAGCACCTTGGTGAAGAAGCGGCTGTAGAGCAGGTGAAGGATTGCATGCTCGATACCGCCGATGTACTGATCGACCGGCATCCAAGCGTTCACCTTGTCCTTGGCGAAGGGAAGCCCGGTGTTGTGGGGATCGGTATAGCGCAGATAGTACCAGCTGGAGCAGGTGAAGGTGTCCATGGTGTCGGTTTCGCGGCGGGCAGGCTTGCCGCACTTGGGGCAAGTGCACTTGGCGAACTCGTCGTGGCTGGCCAGAGTCTCGCCTGCGGCAAGATCGATGTCCTCAGGCAGGCGGATGGGCAGATCTTCCTCGGGGACGGGCACCACGCCGCAATCCTCGCAATGGATGGCGGGAATAGGGTTGCCCCAGTAACGCTGGCGGCTGATCAGCCAATCGCGCAGGCGGAACTCCACCTTGCGACGGCCGACGCCTGCGGCCTCAAGGTCGGCAACGATGGCTGCCTCGCCCTCGGAATGCTTGCCGCCCACCAGACCGGTATACTTGCCCGACTGAACCAGGGTGCCCTCGGCTGCCATGGCGGTTTCCCAATCGACGCTGGTGACAATGCGATTCTGCTCGCCTTCAAGCTGGGCCATCAGAGGATCGCCTTCAGCCAGGATGATGGGGATGATGGGCAGGTCGTACTTGCGTGCGAACTCAAAGTCGCGCTGATCGCCGCAGGGAACCGCCATAACGGCGCCCGTGCCGTAATCGGCGACGATGTAGTCGGCCACCCAGATGGGCACCTTCTCGCCGTTGATGGGGTTGACCGCGTAACGGCCGGTGAACACGCCGTGCTTCTCGTGGTCGCCCTGGGCGCGCTCAACGGCGCTGACCTTCTTGGCGGCCTCGACCAGCTCCTTAACGGGAGCTTCGTACTCGGTGCCTTCGACCAAGGCATTCAAGCCCTTGTACTCGGGAGCCAAAACGAAGAAGGAACAGCCGAACAGGGTGTCGGCGCGCGTGGTGAAGACGGTGATGATGTCGTCGGCGGTGGGGTTGGCGGGAGCATTGCCCTCGGCGTCGCACAGAACGAAGTCGACCTCGGCGCCCTCGGAGCGGCCGATCCAGTTGGCCTGCTGCTGCTTCACGCGATCGGGCCAACCCTTAAGCTGGTCAAGATCGTCCAGGAGCTCCTGCGCGTAATCGGTGATCTTGAAATACCACTGGGTGAGGTCGCGCTTTTCAACCTCGGAATCACAACGCCAGCAGCGGCCCTCGGTCACCTGCTCGTTGGCAAGGACGGTGGCGCACTTGGGACACCAGTTAACGGGGCTGTTGCGGCGCTCGACCAGGCCCTTCTTCCAGAACTGAAGGAAGATCCACTGGCCCCAGCGATAGTACTCGGGGTCGCAAGCGACGACCGTGCGGTCCCAGTCGTAGGAAAAGCCCATGCGCTTGAAGCTTGCCTTCTGGGTTTCGATGTTGGAATAGGTCCACTTGGCGGGGTGGCTGTTGCGCTTGATCGCGGCGTTCTCGGCGGGCAGGCCGAAAGCGTCCCAGCCCATGGGATGAAGCACGTCGTAGCCGCGCATCTTGTAGTAGCGAGCGGTCACGTCGCCGATCGAGTAGTTGCGCACATGGCCCATGTGGATGTCGCCGGAAGGATACGGGAACATCTCCAGGATGTACTTCTTGGGCTTATCGGAGTTTTCCTCGACATGGTAGACGTTGGCGTCTTCCCATGCCTTCTGCAAACGCGGTTCAATCTCGTGCGGATTGTATTCCTTCATACTCTTCCTTCGCTTATTTCAAGCATCGCCGGTTACAAGCGAACGCTTATCAAACGGTCGCAAACGTAAATGGAAAAGGCAGGCTGCGAAGTCGCAACCTGCCTGGTAAAGCTTATTTGTGGGAAGCTTTTTCTCGCAGGACGACGTCGTGCGCGCCACCCTCGACGATCGAGGTGGAGCTGATGACGGTGAGCTTGGCCTTGTCCTGAAGCTCGGGGATGGTGAGCGCACCGCAATTGCACATGGTCGACTTGACCTTGGCAAGCGTGATGGCCACGTTGTCGTGCAGCGAGCCTGCATAGGGAACGTAGGAGTCGACGCCCTCTTCGAAGGTCATGCCCTTCTTCTTGCCGCCCAGGTCGTAGCGCTGCCAGTTGCGGGCGCGGCTGGAACCTTCGCCCCAGTACT
>CAVDDI010000224.1:0-3547 GCA_963607675.1 bacterium
GCTGGCAAGGACGGCCCCTAGGGGAAGCACACCCTGCAGGACGATTGCCACCAGCAAGGGAACAACGAGCAAGACCAGGAACGGCGTCTTGCGCCGAAGACCTTCCTTCTTTTGTTCTTTCCCCATGACGGAAAACCCACCAACCGGTTACTGGTTCGAGGCAGCAGTGTCAAGCGCCTGGGTGAAGGACGCGTACCATTCGTCGAACGCGGCATCGGTGACGTAGGGCGCCACGGCCTGTTCCAAGGTTGCCCCCGTTGCCAGGGAGGCCTCGACGGAAGCGCGGTCGGCCTCTGCCTTTTCGGGGAGGCTGGCGTTCAGTACCTTGCGCACCGCGTTGGAGGCAGAGGGGCACTCGCCGCCGTAGAACTCGGTGGAGTCGAAGTCGGACATCACGCTTTCGATGGTGGCGTACGATTTCTGGTTCACCTGAAGGCCGCTCTCCTGGATGACCTGGTCAATGGCATCGATCGAATTGGCCTCTTTCAGCACGGGCAGGTACGACGCCGCCAGGGCGAAACGGATGTTGTTCTCCTTCTGCGTGAGCCATTCCATGAACACGCACGACGCGTACTCGTGCTGATCGTCGGACTTGAGCACAGCCATGCCGGCGCCCTGCTGGGACTGCACGTTGCTGCCGCCTTCCATGATGGGGGCAGCAAGCACCTGGCATTCGATGTTGGAAACCGCAGAGCCATCCACCACCTGGTCGGGGAAGTAAGCAGCAGAGGCCGTAGAGCCGGTGTAGGCAACGATCTCGCCCGTCTTCACGTCGTCGGAACGGAACTTGCCCTTTGCAGCGAAGTAACCGCTGACGTAAGGGACGTAGTAGTTATCCCACAGGCGGCGGATCTTTTCCTTGTCGGCGTTGATGCTTACCGCGCCATCCTGCTCAGAGAGCAGGCTCACGCCCATCTGCTTCAGGCCGACGTAGAAGTAATTCGCCATGGAATCACGCCCATAGAAGGCCTTGCCATCGTTGGGCGTGTCGGGGGTCTGGGCGTCGGTCCACTCGTAGTAGCGCTTTGCCACGGCTGCGATGCCCTCGGTGGTTTTCAGCTCGTCGATGCTGGTGCCCGTTGCCTGGGCGAACTCGTCCCATGCGGTCTTGTTCAGCATCAGCGTTTCGGTGGCCTTCACCAAGGGGAACAGGTACAGGGCATCGCTTTCGGTGAAGCGGCCTTCCTGCACGTAGCCTTCGACGTACTGCGAAAGCTCTTCTTCGCTGATGTACTGGGTCAGGTCTACCAGCTTGTCTTCCTGCTGAAGGGAATAGGCTGTGTCAGCATAGGCACTGAAGATGTTGGGCAGCTCCTTGGCGCCAACGGCTCCTGCCTGGGATTCGTCCATAGCCGCTTCCAGGTCCGAGATGGACCCAAGGGTGTAGGCCTGGACGTTTATGCCCTTTTCCTTGCCCGTGGTGGAGTTGAACTCGGCAACCAGCTGGTCGAACGTGGACTGCTGGGCACCGTTGTAGTAGTGCCACACCTTGATGGAAACCGGATTGCTTGGGTCGAGCTTCACCTGCTTGGTGGACTGCTGGGCGCTGCAACCGGAAAGCCCCAACGTGAAAAGGGCCATAGCAAGAACAAGGGCGATGATCTTTTTGCGCATGAAGGTTCCTTACCAGCCTGCAGCAACGCCGCCAGCTGGGTTGACAGCAAGCGGCGAGGGCATTTCTATTCCAACACGCGATTATCCCACACCCATCGCCCGTCCCAAACCGAGAACCCCCTGATCGCCCTGGAAGGTTGTTAACTTGCGGTTAACCGCGAAGTTGATGCTTGGAGCAAGTTAGTGCAATGCCTTTTGCGCACTGCGCAAAAGGCGAGCAGATTGCCGTGAAAGATTTGCGCAGCGTACTGAGGTACGTAAGCAAGCCCAACAACGGAAGAAGAGGCGTTCTCCGGCGAGTCGAGTTGGGCTGAAAGCAAAGCACCCGCTCCGCAGCGTGCTAAGGCACGTGAGGAAGCGGGTGCTGAAGCCTGGACCAGATTAGTGCGATGTCTTTTGCGCAGTGCGCAAAAGGCGAGCCCCCCAGAACGCAAAGAGGGGGACTTCCAAAAGGAAGTCCCCCTCGAGCAGTAGCGCTTCGCTCGAAGCGCTACAAAGGTTCGCTTTTGGGCGAGCAGATTGCCGTGAAAGATTTGCGCAGCGTACTGAGGTACGTAAGCAAATCTTGGAGCGGCAAGGTGCCGCCCAAAACGAACCGACTAGCGCTTGCTGAACTGCGGACGCTTACGAGCCTTCTTCAGGCCGTACTTCTTGCGCTCGACCATACGGGAGTCGCGGGTGAGGTAGCCAGCCTTCTTCAGCTCTGCGCGGTAGTCGCCAGCCTCGAGGAGAGCGCGGGCGATGCCGTGACGAAGAGCGCCAGCCTGACCGGAGACGCCGCCGCCGTTGCAGCGAGCGATAACGTCGAAGTGCTCCTTGGTGTCGGTAACCACGAACGGGGTGGTAGCGTAATCGACCAGAGCCTGACGGCCGAAGTAGTCAACGCCCTCGCGGCCGTTAACGGTGACCTTGCCCGTGCCGGGGACGATGCGAACGCGAGCGATTGCGTTCTTGCGACGGCCGGTGCCGTAATACATAGCTTCGCCTGCCATTAGTTATCCTCCATCTTGATCTCGCGGGGCTGCTGAGCTGCGTGCGGATGCTCTGCGCCAGCGTAAACCTTGAGCTTCATGCCCATTGCACGGCCGAGCGTGTTCTTGGGAAGCATGCCCTTCACTGCGTGCTCGATGACGCGCTCGGGATGCTTCTGCATTGCCTCCTGGAAGGTTTCGCACTTCAGGCCGCCGGGATAACCGCTGTGACGATAGTATTCCTTGCTGGTAGCCTTAACGCCAGAGATCTTGATCTTGTCAGCGTTGATGATGACCACGAAGTCACCGGTGTCAACGTGAGGCGTGTAGGTGGGCTTGTGCTTACCCTTAAGGATGTGAGCGGCCTTCGAAGCGACGCGGCCGAGAACCTGGTTATCTGCGTCGATGAGAAGCCATTCGCGCTCAACTTCGTTGGGCTTTGCGTAATAGGTCTTCACAGTGTTCCTCCAATAAAGTAACAAGTGTCGTTTTTCAAAAGTTGCTGCCAACCCGAGGTGCGGGATCCTACTCCGCAGCTCCAGCTGCACTTCCGAGCGCTGTAGCACCAAGGTTCTGGACAACCTTGCGCAACGGACGCCGTTTCCGCTTCGCCGGAGTTCGAATCGCAAGCATGTACGGGGCTTTTGAAAGCGAACTTTTGCAGTTTAGCGTGTACGCGAACGCCATGCAATCGCAGCAGGCGGCCAAAATCACCCCCTGCGCGAATCTTCACGTTTTCTTCGGAAAATCTCGTTGATGGAAGCTACCGCCCCCGCGTCCCGGTAGGGACAGTCCCCGCTGGCACGCGCGCTCCCCGGGAAGCGCTCCCGTGCTGGCACTGGCACGTCTGCTGCTGGCACGCCGTGGCACCCTAGCGCACGCCTGCCGACACGGATTGGCAACGTACCGCCCTCAACGACCCGCGCACCCGTATACTCATTAGAAGGAAGATGCCCGACGAC
>CAVDDI010000225.1:0-3469 GCA_963607675.1 bacterium
GCCCCAAGTGCGGCAAGCCTGCCCGCCGCGAAACCGACACCATGGACACCTTCACGTGCTCCAGCTGGTACTACATGCGCTATACCGACCCGCACAACACCGAGCTGCCCTTCGCATCTGATCGCGTGAACCGTTGGATGCCGGTAGACCAGTACATCGGCGGCATCGAACACGCCATCCTTCATCTGCTGTACAGCCGCTTCTTCACGAAGGTGCTGCGCGACATGGGTATGCTCGATTTCGACGAGCCGTTCACGAACCTGCTGTGCCAGGGCATGGTGCTCGACGAGAACGGTGAGGTCATGTCGAAGTCCAAGGGCAACGTCATCAGCCCCGAAGACATGATTGCCGGCTACGGCGCCGATGCGGTGCGCGCCTACATCCTGTTCATGGCCCCGCCCGACAAGGAGCTTCAGTGGAACGAGGATGGCCTGGCAGGCATGTACAAGTTCCTGAACCGCGCCTGGCGCATGGTGAACGACCTGGCTGGCAATGCAGGAGAGGAAACGTATTTCCAGGCCGGCGCTAAAGAGGCAGATGCGAAGAAGGCCTACAACGAGCTGCTTCGCGAACGCCACCGCGTGGTGGGCAAGGTTATCGACGACTTCGCCCGCAACAACTTCAACACGGCCATCGCCGCCATCATGGAGCTGGTGAATGCCACGGGCGATTACCTACGCAGGAACTCCGCCGAAAGCCGCGCCGCCAACGCCGAGCTTGCCGCATTCGATAGGGAAGTGGCCGGCGTTATCGTGAAGCTGCTGGCGCCCATGGCCCCGCACTGGGCCGAAGAGCTGTGGCAGGACGTGCTGGGCAACGAAAGCTCGGTGCACAAGCAGGCATGGCCGGAGTTCGACCCGAATGCCGCCAAATCGGCAGAGGTCGAGCTTGCGGTGCAGGTGAACGGCAAGGTGAAGGCAAAGATCACCGTTGCCGCCGATGCTGCCGAAGAAGCTGTGCGCGAAGCCGCGCTTGAAGCGGTTGCCCCCGCCACCGATGGCAAGGACATCAAGAAGGTAATCGTGATTCCCGGCCGTCTGGTAAACGTGGTTGCCAAGTAGCTTCGCGGCCTTCCTTGATGGATGGCGGCAGCTCATAGGAAAGCGCCGCGCCGCGTTTTCGCGCTAAGGGAGCGCGCACGCACATAACCCACGAAAACCGACCTTGGAGTATTCCAGGGTCGGTTTTGTTTTGCCGGGCTGTGGCGCGGGGTGGCTGGCAGCGGTTGGTATCGGGCTGGGCCGCCGATGGCCCAAGTTGCCTGCAACTTGGTTGGAGTTAATTATTGGTTGATGCCATAACGCCTGATAAAATGAAGAAAACGCGTTCATTGGCCATTATTCATTGCCAAGAAAGCGCATTTTGCATACATTATGTTGAACTAATTCTGTTTAGCCTGTTCGCAGCCTTAGTACTGCGATTTGGCGCACGTAGGGAAGGGGGCATCGCTGAAATGCGTACGTATGACGAATGAGCCGCGTCGCATACACGCGTAGTGCCGTGATTGCCTGTTGCCGTGCCATGCTTGGTTGCGGCCATATCCTTCCATGCGCAAAAACCGAAGATCCAAGCCCTGACGTCAGCCTGGGCTTTTCAGCCCTGCAATAACGCGGGGTTTTCTTTTTTCGGTCGTGTCGATTGCTGGGGCATGGTTGCCTCGGAAGGAGAGGGGAAACGATGAGCAACAATAAAAAAATGGGGGGTTGCCTCAGAACTAAGATCGTGAACAGCGTGATGGCTGTTGTTCTTGTTCTGGGTCTTTCCCCGATCACGTCCTATGCGACGGTTGCCGGCAGCGATTCCGCGAGCCAGGCTGTTGTGCAGGAGCCTGCCGATATCGACGTTAAGGCAGAAGATCCTGCCGAAGGCGTGAGCGATTCTGCCGATTCCCCGGTCAACGATGCTGTGCCTGTTGTTGAAGGCTCCTCCAGCAGCAATGTCGATCAGGCGGATCCGTCCGTTTCCCCTGAAGCGAATGTTTCAACGGCTTCCAGCGACGGCCTCGACGGCGGTTCAGATGAAGCATCCGCCCAATCTAACGAGAGCGGTATTGCCCTCACATCGGAAGGCGATAATTCCGAGGCAACGGGTACGTACAATCCCGATGCCGATTTCGTCGATGTAAGCGGCACCTGCCAGGCTGCGGTTGTCTTCTATGAGGATTCTAGCCACAGCAAGCCCCTGGGCGACACCGCTGTCACGTCAAGCCAAACGTTCTATGCGGCGCTGAACGTTACCTTCACCGACGCTGGGCGTCCTACCCTTGCCAACCCTAACGTCAAGTACGTGTTCCCGTCGAACGTCAAGGTTGCCGACATGGCCGAGACCGACCTGATGGATGGAACGACGGTAGCCGGCAAATGGTACATCAAGGACAACGTTGCGTACTTCATGTACAACGAGGCTTACCTCAACAGCACCGTCACCCATGCCTATGTCAGCCTTGATTGCAAGTTGAACGGTGTGAACAAGGGCGACGGCGGCAGCGAGAGCATCACCTTCCCCGGCTCTAGCACGAGCGTTACCGTCAACACCAAGGATGGCAGCGTCGACGGTTCCAAGTTCGGCGGGGACATGAGCCAGCCGTGGAACGGCCCCACCTACGATCAGGCCTCTAACAGCTATACCTGGACCATCAAGGTTTCGCCTTCTGCTTATGCGACCGACCTTAAGATCACCGACACCATCGGCAGCAACCTGAGCTTCGTGGAGGATTCCTTCACCCTGGTTGATGCTAAGGGCAATCCCATTTCCGGTACCTGCGAGGCAACCATCACCGGTCAGAACGCAAGCATCTCGCTCGGTGATCTTTCGGCTGGTACCTACTACGTTCAGTACAAGACGACGGTGAACAGCCTGCCGAGCGCGGATAACACCGAGATCTCCAATGCAAGCAACAAGGCCACGTTCACCTGGGGTTCAAAGAGCGAGAACAAGAAGGATCTCGGCGAAAAGGGTCCGCAATCCTCCAAGTACTCCATGGCTTCCAAGTCTGCCGACGGCAGCAGCACGCCTTTGGCCATCAAGTGGGTCGTGAGGCTCAACAACGGCAGCATCAAGGCCGACATGGGTGGCTACTCGTTTTCCGACGCCCTTGGTGACGATCAGTCGTTCCTGAGCGCCGATGGTCTGACCGTCACCGGTGCTGACGGGAAGGACTACACGCCGTCCACCGTTAATTGGGGCTCTGACAAGAACCTGACCTTCACTCTTCCGAGCGACGCCGGCTCCCAGGAGCTTACGGTTACCTACTACACTCAGATGACCGATCAGTCTTCCCTCGAAACCGTTAAGAATACCGCGGTGGTCACTCCGCCTGATTCCGATCATGGCCCAAAGGGCGAAGGAACGGGCACGTTCACGCCAAAAGATTCGGGTACCTATATTGCAAAGAGCTTGACTTCCGACATTGACTCTTCCAGCTATGACGGCAAGGCATCTTGGAAGTCCGAAATCCTATTCAGCGATA
>CAVDDI010000226.1:0-3407 GCA_963607675.1 bacterium
GTGTGCAAACACGACGTTCATGTTCTTTGTGGCAGTCACGCTCCATCGCGGCCAAGAGGAGGTCATGTGCCTCCGAACGCGAGAATGCCGGAACATCGGGAAAGCGGGAAAAATCGACACTACCGCGCAGCCAGGAAGGAACATAGGCGAGGGAAACCTCTTCCCCGCCATTTGAGATCCGCGCATATGAGCTCTTCAGGTACGGCTCAAGCGCCGAGAGCATGCTGCGCCTCAGCTGATACAGCTGCGAGCCAACGGTTGCCAATATGTCGTTGAGGCTCTGAAGATAAAGGTCCGAGCCACCCTCCTTCAGGCAGCGGTTCTTCTGGCGCAGTACCTTCTCGTAATCCCTCCGGACCGTCTGATAGTTCGCGCTGAGCTGCGATCCCAGATGATCCGCCTGCGCGCGGCGCACCGACTGGCCGCCCTTCGCCAACTGCAGGTCGTCAGGGGAGAACATCACCGACGGCAAAAGACCCCTTAACTCCCGGAGGCGCTTCTTCTTGCCGTTGAGGCGGTATTCGCGGGCATCGTGTTTCACGTGAAACTCCAAGGCAAGCCGCCGGCCATCACCGGAAAGGTCGACACCGAACATGCCCGAATCGGCACCCTCGCGAACAAGGAGACCAGGGGTGGGATTCCTGAAGGAGGCGAAAGACGTGAGAAGCTGAAGACCTTCAAGCAGATTGGTTTTGCCCACAGCGTTAGGACCAACGACGACGGTCAGGCTTCCGATGTCGGTTAGCTCGAATTCACGGTATGAGCGAAAATCCCGACAGAACAGGCGCTCAATCCTAAGCCCCATCTTCTTACCCGCAAACAAAGGGTTACACGCGCACGGGCATGATGAGGTATAGGAAGTTCTCACCCTCGGCGCGCAATATGCCGGGCTTCATGGAACCGAACAGGTCAAGATGAACCGCATCGGTCTCGATGGAGTTCAGCCCGTCGAGCATGAACGAGAAATTGAATGCGATATCAACGGACTCGCCTTGAACCTCGCAGATAAGGTTCTCTTGGGCGTTGCCGATATCCTGCGAGTTGGCAACGAGGGTAACAACCCCAGAATCAGCATCAACACGAACCTGAACAGGGGAAACTTTATTGCTCATCAAGGAAACGCGGCGAACCGCATCGGTAAGGGCATGCGTGGAAAGCGTAGCGCGGGTGGCGAATCCATCGGCGATGAGCTGCTTGTAGTTCGGGAAAGTCCCCTCTATACGGCGGTTGATGAAAGTGACGTCGCGATACGTGACGATGATCTGATTGTCGTTCAAGGCAAGCGTTATGGGATCGTCCGACTGCGGCAGTGAGGCGATATCCTGCAGAAAGCTACCGGAAATCACGGCCTCGAATTCTTCGGGGCAGGGGGCTTCAAGCTCGGTTTCGGCAACTGCCAAGCGATACGAATCGGTGGCGACCATCTTCAGCGAGGTCCCTACACAGGAAACCAAAACGCCGGTGAGGACAACCCGGGTCTCATCATGGGACACCACCTTCGCGGTACGTTTGACCATCGTCGAAAACGCCTTGAAGGGGAATTGCGCCTCCTGGTCGGCCTCGATCTCGGGGAACGCGGGAAAATCGAGGGGGTTCAAGGCTTTAACGGAAAACGTCGTGGTATCACAGAACACCGAAGCGGTGGAGTCGTCAGCCTCAACGCGTACGGCCATGTCTGGCAGTGTTTTGACGATATCGAGGAACAGCTTCGCAGGTACAACGGTTTCACCAGGCTCTTCGACCATAGCGAAACAGGTAACCTTTATCGAAAGCTCAAGATCGGTGGTCTGAAGCGTGATCCGTCCTTCTTCGGCTTTGATGTACACGCCTGCAAGGATGGAAAGCGTCGACCTGGTAGATGAGCCTTTTGCCACTACCGACAATGCATTTTGCAGCTCAGATTGGTTGACGCTGAATTTCATACATGCTCCTCCGATAACGTTCCATTGAGAATATGATACCGAATTTCCTCTGGCCTTCGGGGCCCTTAGGCCTAGGTTCTCCCTCTGGGTTTTCCAGAGGTTTATTTTTCCTCTATACCTATATAAATAATCAATCGTAATGATAGTAAGGGCATTTGATTTGTTGAAAACATTTAAATGCCCAGCTCATCTGCTGTAAATGATTGGAAGCGATGGTGTTGATAACCAGGTCTTGAATCCACGTTGATAACTGGGGGATAACTCTTTCAACATCTTTTTAGGGATGTGCCCATGATTTCCCTTGGGTTATCAACACGCACTTGATCTCTCAGTATTGCTGGATGCGGATCTTTTCCCTGATTGCCTCTAGCTCTTCCCGGAGGTTGCGGTCTTCCTGCAGCCGATCGGCAACCATGTCGCATGAGTGCATTACCGTGCTGTGGTCGCGGTTGAACGCCTCACCGATGTTCTTCAAGGTTGTCTCGGAGAGCTCTCGGCATAGGTAGATGGCGACCTGTCGCGTTCGGGCGATGTTCCGCTTGCGGGTGGATCCAACCAAGTCTTTATGGGGGATCCCGTAGAAATCCTCAACTGCGCCCTGCACCATATCGATGGTGATGCGGCGCTTGCCACCGCCAAGGAAGTGGTTGCCCAAGAGCTCTTTCAGCTGTGTTTCCGAAAGCGCTTCTTCCCCGCTCATCTTTATCGCGAAGATCACGTTGGTCACCGCGCTTTTCAGTTCCCGGATGTTCGAGCTCGAATTCTCCACGATGTAGTCGAGTACCTTGTCGGGGATTTCGAGCGATATACCCTCCCGCGTGCGGTAGTGTTTCACGAATCCCCTGATGATATTACGTTTCGTCTCGTCATCAGGAGGTTGGATATCGATCGTGGCTCCTGAGTTGAAGCGGGAAACATACCTCTCGTCAAGGTCTATGTTGCGGGGCGCGCGATCGGCGCTGAACACGAACTGCTTGCCCTTGGGGATCATCGAGTTGAAGATCCTGAACAGGGCGTTCAGTGTTCCCGGCTTGCTCTGCAGCCCCTGGATATCATCGATCAGCAGCACATCTGCCTGCTGGAAGAAGCTTTCGAAGTTCTTGAAGCTCTGCTTGTCGACGCTTTTCTCTATCGCTGCTTCAGAGTATTTGTTCACCAGCTCCATCGAGTCGATGTAGCAGACGTTCAGGTTCGGGTACTGCTCCAGGATGTAATTCCTGATGGCGCACATAAGATGGGTTTTCCCGACACCTGACCGACCGTATATGAACAATGGGTTCAGCTCCGACGCCCCGGGGCGCTCTGCCACTTCGAGCGCCATATTGTAGGCCATGCGGTTCGACTCGCCGATTACGAAGGAATCGAAGGTGAGGGTGTTCTCTGCGTTTGCCGCATCGGGTTCGGCTGGTCTCGCCGGTTCGCTCTGTGCTGGGGTGTTGTCCTCCCCTTGGGGCTGATGCTGGTCGGTGGCTATCCCCGGCTCTG
>CAVDDI010000227.1:0-3334 GCA_963607675.1 bacterium
CGCCCATCTGGAAGGGTAAAGTCCGAGATGGAATCCAGCCCCCATCTTCTGATGGAGGTCATCCGCGGCAACATCTAATTAACCTGCGCAATCGGGTTATGCGGTACGCTGTTTTGATCGGAAAACCAAGGAGGGGAGTCCTCTATGCAGAAGGAATCGATTTGGCGCAAGCCCGGCTTAGTTGCCGCGGCATGCGCGTTGGCGTTGGCGGCAGCGCTGTGCGTCATCGCGTGCCCGGCAAAGGCGATGGCTGCCGACACGGGTATTGCCCATTCTGTCGATGCGTCGGGTACCCGTACGGACTACAAAACCGTCGATGAGGCAAAAAGCGCTGGTTACGGCGGCGCAGTCATTGTTATGGACGATGATTGGGATTTTGGCACCGGCAGCCTGGACCTTGCGGACAGCAAGTCGATCACCATCGACATGAATGGGCACAGGTTCAGGAGCTCCAACAAGACTGCCACTGTCTACCTGAACGAGCATGCATCCCTCAAGCTCACCTCAAGCGCGTCTGCTAAAGAATTCCCTTTCACGGGCTATAAAGAGGAGAAAAACCAATGGCTGTCTTGCTTTGTGAATGCCTCTGGTTTCGTTGGAAATACCGACGAAGGTGATGCTTACAAGTCGGCTAAAGGCGTTGGTTCCGGCATCTGGCTGGAGGATAACGCCAGCCTTGTGATCGAGAACATCGCTGTGGGCGGCTGCGGCACCAGCGGCATCGTGGCTAAGGACAACTGCACGATAGACATGGTGAATTCCACGGTGTGCCGCAGCAGGTCCGGCAACGGAACGGGCGATGGCGGCGGAATCAAGCTCGGAACCAGCTCCAAGCTCAACATGAGTGCCTCCCATGTCAATCAGAACTCCGGTTGGTACAAGGGCGGCGGCATCTATGCCGAAAAAGGCGTGAACATCTTTATGGAGAACGGCTCGACGGTAAACGGCAACTGTGCCGGTGAAGGCGGCGGCGGTGTCTACTTCAACGGGACGTTCTTTACCCTGAAGTCCCAAGATGGAACCGGCGTCATAGATGGCAACGAATCGCATTCGGCTACTGCCATAACGTATGACGATGGCGGCGGCGGCATCCATGTCGATGCAGCGAATGGCCAAAACGAGAGCCTGATTGAGGGCTTGTCCATCCGCAACAACTCCGCGAACAAGGGCGGCGGCGGCATCGAGCTGAACCAAAGGTACACCACGGTGCGCAACTGCACCATCACCGGCAACCATTCCGGGGAAGACGGCGGCGGCATCATCGTGGGCAACAGCAACAACGCCATAGACGGCTGCACCATCACCGGCAACTGGTGCTGCTCTGATTCCGAATACTCAACCAATACCGGCAACTACGAGGGCGGCGGCATCTTCGTCGGCTACAGGTACGACATCAAGATGAGCGGCAAGTGCATCATCAAAGACAACACGCGCCGCAAGGATTCGGGCAACGCAGACGACGTGTTCCTTAGCACCTTGAGCGGTGGCGGCGGCAAGGCCTACATCACCGGCAGCCTTTCGAAGGGCTCTACCGTGGGTGTGCGCACCGGCATCACGGACGACCGCCGTATTGCGAAGAGCTTTAAGCCCGAAAGCAACGACTGCCTGTTCTACGACATGGAGGGCTACTACGTAAGCTACGGCACCGACGAGGGCGGCGATGCCTGGCAACGCCACACCACCAAGGAGTTCACGGCAAGGGTGAACGGCCAGGATATGGGGCACTACCGCAACGGCACGTCTGTCACGCTTTCCGCGCCTGCCGCTGGTGAGGACAAGACCTTCTGGTTCTGGAGCGACTACGACTCGGAAGGCCTGTACCCCTTGGAGGATTACCTTAACGACTCCAACAGGTACAGCTCTGTATTGACCTTCAAGATGCCGCAGAGCGATGTGGGTCTTTCGGCTGTCTACGCAGATATCGTCAAGAGCGCGAAGATCTACGGCTTCAAGGCCCCTGTGGCAGGCGAGGAGCTTCCCGCCACCGCAAGCCTGACGCGCACGGACGGCAAGAGGAACGGCGCCAATAACAGCGTTCCCGCATCCATAACCTGGTACGAAGTGTCCGACGGCGGCGCCAAGACCCCGGTTACCGGCAAGGCGAAGGCCGGCACCACCTATGTGGCTTCCTTCACCGTGCAGCAGCACATCAAGTTCGGCTGCTTCTTCGATGAGGGTATGGGAGCCGGCTCCGTTACCGTGCAGCCCGATTCCGGATCTGCCGACAAGGCCGTAAGCGCTGATGTGGATTCGAGCACCGGCGCCCTTACCGCCGAGTCTACTGAGTTCACGATTGAGGGAACCGCCCCCGAATCCGATACCGGCACCATCACTTTGAAGCTGGAGAAGGAGGGGGCGCTTGGCGGCGGCTCGACCGCTGCTGTGTCGCTTGCCTCTGGCAGCAACAGTGTGACTGACGAGGGCCTTATCGACGAGGTCGAGGTTTCCTACGACAAGTCGTCCGAGCAAGTGAGCATCGCGGCGCCCTATGCTGAGGATTACAACTTCTGCAACTGGGACAGTACGCTGTCGGGCTGGGATGTGGACGACGTGGCTGGTGTGGTCACGCTCCCCGTTTCCGACTTGGCCAAGGTGAGCAACACCTTGACTGCCGTGTACAACCCAGTAGTTACCGAGGCCAAGGTCGAAGGCCTTAACGCGCCGGTTGCTGGCGAGGACTTGGGTACCAAGGTGAACGACATCGTAGCCAGCTGTTCCGATGGCACCAAGATGAGCTTCGCAGAGGCCCTGGGCGTTAAGGACAAGGGCTTCAAGGTAACCTGGTCGCCTGCAGACGAGGAAAGCATCGCTGGATTCTCTACCGTTTACACCGCTGTGATCGAACTTGCCGACGGCGAGGACCTTGCCGATGTGGAGAAGGTGCTGGCTCAGGACGCTAACGTAACCTGCAATGGCACGAAGGTCGCTTCGGCGGGCTTCACCCTCAAAGACGGCAAGCTGTGCCTGGCCGTGACCTTCGGGGAAACCCGCAAGGTGAAGGCAGCTTCTGTTTCGCAACCTGCCGATGTGGAGCTTTCCTTCGAGGAGGCCAAGAGCTGCTCCGAGGCCGGCAGCTGGCCGCTGCCCACCAGCGTGGATATCGCCCTGGAGGGTGACGAGCTCGCCGATGGCGACATCACCTGGGGGGCCGTGGAGGGCTTCAACGAGAACGCCACCGCCGCCCAGGAGATCACCGTTAAGGGAACCATTTTCCGCATTGCAACCGCCGAAGGGAACGAGGTGGACACGAGCGATGTTTCCCTTGACGTTTCCACGACCATCAAGATCGCTGCGCCTTCCCAAGGCGGCGGCGATGACGGTGGGGACACTCCCG
>CAVDDI010000228.1:0-2883 GCA_963607675.1 bacterium
CGATCCAGGGCGCTCAGTACGGCACCGAGTTCAACGGCGTCATGTATCCCTTCGACCGTCGCGAGAACCCGCTGCCCTATCAGCCCGCAGTCAAGACCAAGGACGATCGCTTCCTGCAGGTCATGGGCCCCAACTTCAACATCTACTGGCCGCTCATCATGCGCGCCATCGGTCGCGAGGATGTGCTTGAGGATCCCATCATGTCCGATCAGAAGAAGATCCAGGATTCCGGTCGCCTGGGCGAGGCCTACGACATCGTTCAGGAAGGCTTCCAGCAGAAGACTGCAGAAGAGTGGATCCCCATTCTGAAGGAGCTCGACATCCCCTACGCTCTGTGCGCCACCTATCAGGAAGTCTCCAAGGACGAGCAGGCTTGGGCAAACGACGTCTTCTACGAGATGGACTACCCCCGCGGCCCCAAGGCATTGGTCCGCACCCCCATCACCATGGAAACCACCCCGCTGCCCGATTACAACAAGGCACCTTTGCTGGGCGAGAACACCGTCGAGGTTCTTTCCGGCTTGGGCTACTCCGAGTCTGAGATCCAGGCATTGGTCGACGAGAAGATCGCCGGCGTCTGGAGCGAGTAACTCCTTCATCGCAGGGTAATCGGGCTGCCCCCGCTGCACGCATAGCCCCTTGCGGGGGCGCCCTTGTTACCCGATTCACACTCTCAAAGAAAGAAGGGAAACTTATGACTACTGAACAGACAGCCGAGAAGCTCCCTGCCGGCAAGGTTTTGGCTCACATCGTCGACGACGTGTACCGCGAGGCCGCCGAGGCAAAAGAGCGCGGCGAGATGATTGGTTGGTGCGCATCCAACTTCCCCCAGGAGATCCCCACCACCTTGGGTCTGCACACGGTTTACCCCGAGAGCCAGGCAGCGGCGATTTCCGCAAAGGGCGGCTCTTTGCCCCTCCTGGAGCACGCCGAAGGCGAACTCGGATTCTCCAACGACCTGTGCGCTTACGCACGTATCTCCATGGCCTATGCCGACACGGGCAAGTGCCCCAACGGCGAGATGGACATGCCCCTGCCCGACTTCGTTCTGTGCTGCGACAACATCTGTACCTGCATGATGAGCTGGTATGAGAACCTGGGCCGCAAGCTCAACATCCCCGTCATCATGATCGACGTCCCTTATTGCGACAGCTACGACGTCGACCAGAAGCGCATCGATTACGTCAAGGGCCAGTTCATCGACGCCATTCATCAGCTGGAAGAGATCACCGGCAAGAAGTGGGACGACAAGAAGTTCGAGGAAGTTTGCGCTTACTCCAACCGCACCGGTGAGGCATGGCTTGAGGCTACCACCTACATGGGTTACAAGCCTTCTCCTCTGAACGGCTTCGAGCTGTTCAACCACATGGCGGTTGCAACCATGGCACGTGGCCATGAGGGCGCTGCCGAGGCAATGGAGCAGCTCTGCGAGGAATATCGTCAGAACGTTGCCGAGGGTAAGTCCAACTTCCGTGCCGAAGAGCAGCACCGCATCATGTTCGAGGGCATCGCTTGCTGGCCCTACCTGCGTGCCACCTCGAAGCCGCTGAAGGAGTCCGGCACCAACGTGACCGCTTGCGTTTACGGCCCCTCCTTCGCCTTCACCTATCGCAACCTCGACGAGCTCGCTGAAGCCTACTGCGGCGTTCCCAACGCGATCAACCTTGAGCGCGCAACCGAGCTTCGCAAGCAGCTTTGCGTCGACGGCAAGGTCGATGGCGGCATCGTTCACATCAACCGTTCCTGCAAGATGTGGTCCGGCATCGCCCCTGAGATGGGCCGCCGCATCTCCGCCGACCTCAACATCCCCATCGTCACCTTCGATGGCGACCAGTCCGATCCTCGTAATTTCTCCGAGGAGCAGTACAAGACCCGTATCGAGGGCCTGGTCGAGATCATGGACAGCAAGAAGGAAGGGAAGTAAGCCATGTCTGCACTCGAAACCCAACTCGCCGCGTTCGCCGAGGCGGCCAACAATCCCAGCGCAGTGCTTGACGAGCATATCGCCGCAGGCAAGCGCGTGATCGGCGTCGGACCTTACTACATCCCCGAAGAGCTCGTTCATGCAGCAGGCGCCGTTCCCTTCGGCGTATGGGGCCGCGTTGGAACCGCCAAGGAGGCCAAGAAGTACTTCCCCCCGTTCTACTGCTCCATCTGCCAGATGACGCTTGAGATGGGCATGGAGGGCACCTTGTCCAAGCTTTCCGCCCTTATGACCACCGGTCTGTGCGACACTCTGCGCGCCGCTTCCCAGAACTTCAAGGTGGGCATGCAGATCCCTCAGATCTACGTCTCTCAGCCTCAGAACCGCACCTGCGCCAGCGGCCGTCAGTATGCCGTCAGCTCCTACACCGAGACCAAGCGCAAGGTCGAGGAGGCAGCCGGCCAGGTTATCACCGACGCGGCACTGTCCTCATCCATCAAGCTCTTCAACGAGTGGCGCCACGCAATGCGCGAGTTCGTGAAGCTTGCTGGCGCCCACGCTGGTGAGGTCTCCGTCGCCAACCGCCTGGCCGTCATCAACGCCGGCTACTACCTGGAGAAGGAAAAGCACCTGGCAATGGTCAAGGAGCTCAACGCAGCCCTGGCCGCCCTGCCCGAGTCGACCGACGGCAAGAAGAAGATCGTTCTTTCCGGCATCTACGAGGACATCCCCGCCATCACCGAGATCCTTGAGTCCAACGACTACGCAGTCGTCGCCGACGATCTTGCCAAGGAATCCCGCGCCTTCGCCATGGAGGTCTCCGAGACCGGCGATCCCCTGGAGGCCCTGGCCGACGGTTATTGCAACCTCTCCGGTGACTCCGTCCTTTACGACCCCAAGAAACTCCATGTCTCCAAGGTCGTCGATCTGGTGAAGGAATCCGGCGCAGCTGGCGTGAT
>CAVDDI010000229.1:0-2672 GCA_963607675.1 bacterium
TCGCTGAAGGGATTGAAAAGGGCAACTCCCAGGTAATCGAAGTCCTTGACGTTGCGGGTTACCAGCGTCATGTCGTTGCTTAGGCAGGTTGCCGCTATCTCCAGGTCTTCTATGGTGGGCGTAAAGCCTTCGCGTTGCGCGCGATTGTGAATTCGTGCGCATATGATAGCTGCTCTTTTATCGAAGGGGATTATGTCTTCGCTGTAGAGCCATACGATGTTCTCGATGGATGTCATCAGGGAGTCTTTGCGTATGCCCTCGTTCATTCGCAGGGCGCCGTAGTAAAGCTCTTTCACGGTGACGGAACTAAGGCGAAGCTCGTTGCTGTTGTTGCATAACCACTCAACCACGGCATCGTTCGGCTTCGGCTTCATGACTTCCGAGATTACGCAGGTGTCAACTAAGTAGAGCTTCATGGTTTACTCCAGGGAGAACCCACGTGGAGCGTGGCGCTCGGGGAGCGCGAACCCCTCGCTTTCGGCTCCCTGCCCTGCGGACATGAGCATCCCTACCCATCCGGAGCTAGGGCGTACTGCATCGTTGATGATCTTCGAAGCTTCTGCTTGCACGGAGTTGCCGTGCTCGGCGGCGCGTACGGACAGGGAGCGCTTGGTTTCTTCGCTGAGGTTCCTGATCAGTAAGTCGGGCATGGCTGCCTCCTTTGAGCAATCGTTCTGATAGCAATGATATCAATGATATCAAAGATATCGTTGCTATCTTTGAATCCAGAAGAAACTTCCCAAAATGTGAGAAACATCACGTTTTTCCTGGGTAAAATGTGAGAAACATCACATTTTGGGAAGTTGGTGGCTTATGGAACGCGACATCATGAAGCAGCTCGATGCATGGAAAGATTCTTCGCATCGTAAGCCCCTTATCCTGAAAGGCGCACGTCAGGTTGGCAAAACGTGGGCGCTCAAGCAGTTCGGCGCAACAAGGTATGCGAACTGCGCCTACTTCTCTTTGGAAGAAATAGCTCCAGGGGTACCTAGCGAATATGCGCAGTTCTTTGAAACAACCAGGGATCCCGCCCGCATCGTTGCAGGCCTTTCTCTTGCAAGCGGGCAGCCTATCAATCCTGACGAAACGCTTGTTGTGTTTGACGAGATCCAGGATTGCCCTGCCGCTGTCGGTTCGCTGAAATACTTCTGCGAAGAGGCGCCCGAATACCATGTTGCCTGTGCGGGTTCGCTACTGGGCGTGCGTCTTTCGCGCGAAACAGGCGCCTTCCCGGTGGGCAAGGTTGAGTTCATGGATATGTATCCGTTGAGCTTCTCGGAGTACCTGCGCGCCGTTGGGTTCGGGAGCCTTGACTCGTATCTGAATGGGATCGGCTCGTTTGAGGCCATCCCCGATATGTTCAGCAACCAACTGGTCGAACTTTTGCAACGCTACTTTGTGGCTGGCGGAATGCCCGAAGCGGTATTGCGTTGGGCGGAAACCGGGCTTGCTGCGGATGTGGACAAGGTGCAGTCCGACCTGCTTGATTCCTATGAGCGAGATTTCGCCAAGCACGGTGGCCGCGCCCAGTTCGCTAAGCTTTCGCAGACGTGGAATTCCCTTCCTGCGCAGCTTGCCCGCGAGAACAAGAAATTTATGTGGGGCCTGGTTCGCGAGGGAGCAAGGGCTAGGGAATATGAGGATGCAGTCGAATGGCTTTCCGATGCTGGGTTGCTGCAGAAGGTTGTTCTTAACGATGGTCGGGGAATTCCCCTGTCGGCCTACGATTCCCCTTCTGCCTTCAAAGCGTATTGCTTCGATGTTGGCCTTTTACGGCGTCTTTCCCGCTTGGACGCTTCCGCTTTCTCTGAAAGCAGTGGTTTGCTCAGGGAGTTCAAGGGCGCCTTTGCCGAGAATTACGTACTTCAGGCGCTTTTGCCACAATTGGATGTTGCCCCACGCTATTGGACGAACCAAAAGCCGAAGCATGAGGTTGATTTCTTGGTTCAGGTGGGCAACGTCCTCGTGCCCATCGAGGTGAAATCGGGCGAGGTCGTTCATTCTTCAAGCTTGCGTTATTTCGCCGAACGCCATGCCGAAACAACGCCGCTCAGGGTTCGTTTCTCTCTGAGGAACCTTGCATTGGACGGGGGCGTGTTGAACATTCCGCTGTATTTGGCGCATAAGGCGGTGCCGCTTATCGAGGGAGCACTAATGGCTTTATAGCTGTTCTCGTTCATTTTTCCTACCGGAGGACGTGGATGTTAATGTGCGCTCTCTGGTTTGCGCGGATGGGATATGGGGTTTGTCTGGATTGGCTCCGGGCTCGGCTGAATGTATCCGGCTGAGCCCGAAAAGGAAGGCTGCGCATTCAGGTCAGCAGGTGGATCTGCCGGCGTGGGTCCGTCGCTGTGTTCCGGCTATGAAAACCTTCGATAGTCGATGACCCATGCGGGCAATTCCGCTAATATAGAAAAGCGTTTGAAAGTCAGGTTAAAAGGGGTTTCGGGCGCTTTTTTATTGCGCTCGTTTTGGTTGTTTCGCAAAGGAGAATCATGGCAAAGCACATCTTCGTCACTGGCGGCGTTGTATCCTCGCTGGGCAAGGGCATCACGGCGGCATCGCTCGGTCATCTGCTGAAGGCTCGCGGTTACAAGGTAACTATGCAGAAGATGGATCCGTACCTGAATGTGGACCCTGGCACCATGAGCCCCTTCCAGCACGGCGAGGTG
>CAVDDI010000230.1:0-2643 GCA_963607675.1 bacterium
GGTGCGCAGGGCCTGGGACAGGATCTCGCCCTTGTAGATCCACACCTTCACGCCGATACGGCCGAAGGTGGTAGCGGCCTCGGCAAAGCCGTAGTCGATGTCGGCGCGCAGCGTCTGCAGGGGGATGGTACCCTCGTGATAGTGCTCGCTGCCGGCGATCTCACGACCGCCCAGACGACCGCCGCAGTTGCACTTGATGCCCTTGGCGCCGGCGCGCATAGCGCGGCCCATGGCGTTCTTCATGGCGCGGCGGTGGGAGATACGCTTCTCCAGCTGCGCGGCGATGTTCTCGGCCACCAGCTGTGCATCCATATCGGGGTTGCGGACCTCGACGATGTTCAGCTTCACGGTCTTGCCGATCAGCTTCTCCACGTCCTTGCGGTACTGCTCGATCTGCTCACCGCCCTTGCCGATGACCACGCCGGGGCGAGCCACGTGCAGGTAGATGGTGACGACCTCGTTGCTGCGCTCGATCTCGATCTTGGAGACACCGGCGGCATAGAGCAGCTTCTTCAGGTACACGCGGATCTTGTGATCCTCGACCAGCAGGTCACCGACCTTCTCATTGCTGGCATACCAACGGGAATCCCAGTCTTTGATGACGCCCACGCGCATGCCATGGGGATTGACTTTCTGACCCATTTAACTGTTCCTCCCTTTCTTAGTCTCTCTCAGCGACGGCCAGCGTCACGTGAGAGGTTCTCTTGTTGATGCGATAGGCGCGGCCCTGTGCGCGGGGCATCATCCGCTTCAGGATGGGGCCGGGGGTGGCGAACACCTGGGTCACGACCAGCTTGTCGGGATCCATGCTGAAGTTGTTCTCCGCGTTGGCGCAGGCGCTCTTGAGCAGCTTGACCAGGGGCTCGGAGGCGGACTTAGGGGTGTTCATCAGGATCGCCATAGCAGTCTTGGCATCCTTGCCGCGGATCAGATCGCAGACGATCTGGACCTTGCGGGGAGAGATGCGGACGTATCTCAGATATGCTTTCGCTTCCATATTACTCTGCATCCTCCTTTTTAAGCTTTCTTGGTATGGCCGCGGAAGGTACGAGTGGGTGCGAACTCACCCAGCTTGTGACCCACCATGTCCTCCTGCACGTAGACAGGCACATGACGGCGGCCGTCGTGGACAGCGATGGTGTGACCGACGAAGGCGGGGAAGATGGTGGAGCTGCGGCTCCAGGTCTTCAGCACGTTCTTCTCGCCCTTGGCGTTCATCTCTTCGACCCGCTTCAGCAGCTCAGGGGCAACATACGGGCCTTTTTTGATAGATCTGCTCATATTCTCTTGCCTCCTTTACTTCACGTTGCGACGCTTGACAATGAACTTGTCGGTGGGATTCTTCTTCTTGCGGGTCTTGTAACCCAGAGCCGGCTTGCCCCAAGGAGTGACAGGGCCGGGACGGCCGACGGGGGACTTGCCCTCACCACCGCCGTGGGGGTGATCGCAGGGGTTCATGACGCTGCCGCGAACGGTGGGACGCCAACCCATGTGACGCTTACGACCGGCCTTACCGATCTGGATGTTCTCGTGCTCCAGATTGCCGACCTGACCGATGCAGGCCTTGCAGTTGGTGCGGATGATGCGGACCTCGCCGGAGGGCATACGGATCTGGGCGTTGTCGCCTTCCTTAGCCATCAGCTGGGCATAGGCACCGGCGGAGCGGACCAGCTGGGCGCCCTTGCCGGGATGCATCTCGATGTTGTGGATGACCGTACCGACAGGGATGTTGGCGATGGGCAGGCAGTTGCCGGGCTTGATGTCGGCAGCGGCGCTGGAGATCACCTTGTCGCCGGCGGCCAGACCCACGGGCGCCACGATGTAGCGCTTCTCGCCGTCCTCGTACTGGACCAGGGCGATGTTGGCGCTGCGGTTGGGATCGTACTCCAGACGCAGAACGGTGGCTTCCATATCCATCTTGTCGCGCTTGAAGTCGATGATGCGGTACTTGCGCTTCTCGCCGCCGCCGCGATGGCGGACGGTGATGCGGCCGTAGCTGTTGCGACCAGCGTTCTTCTTCAGCACCTCAACGAGGCTGGCCTCGGGCTTGGCGTGCTTATCGATGCCGTCGAAGCCGGAGACAGTCATGTGGCGGCGGGAAGGGGTGGTCGGCTTAAAAGTTTTAATAGACATTCTCTACACTCCCTTCTCTTACACCATACCCTCGAAGAACTCGATGGTCTTGGAATCCTTAGCCAGCTGGACATAAGCCTTCTTCCAGCTCTTGCGGGTGCCGGGACGGCCGGCGCCCATGCGCTTGGTCTTGCCATCGTAGTTGATGGTGTTGACCTTGGCGACCTTAACGCCGAAGATCTTCTCCACAGCGTTCTTGATCTCGATCTTACCGGCGGAGGGAGCCACTTCGAACACGTACTTCTTGTCGGAAGTAGCGGCCATGGAACGCTCGGTGATGATGGGACGGATGATGATGTCGTATACGTTAGCCATTACGCGAACACCTCCTCGATTACTGCGAGGGCTTCCTTATCCAGCACCAGATACTTGGCCTTCAGAATGTCATAGACATTGATCAGGTTGGCCATAGAGGTCTCGACGCCGGGGATGTTGCGGGCGCTCTTGACGACGATCTCGTCCTTGGCGGGGGTGACCACCAGAGACTTGCCGTCAGCCTTGACGGCGGTC
>CAVDDI010000231.1:0-2496 GCA_963607675.1 bacterium
ATATATATGAAAACAAACTGAAGGGGAAAGACGCCCAGGAACGCTGGGACGAAGCACGCTTTGATTTTCCTTGCGGCTCATGCAGATACCAGATTCCCGAAGGCGACCCCATTCCTGACAATTGCGAGGTCATCGAAACCGGCGTGCTCCGCCGTGATCTGGACTAAACAGTGCTTCCCTCGCCCTCGGCGCTTTCAGCTCCCCTAGCAATGGAAGGATCCGCGGCAAGAGCATCGAGCTTGGCCATTACCACGTCCTCAACCTCAAACGAAAACGGCACCAGAGAATCTTCCACGAACGTGGTGCGCAGATAACCGCCGCACTCATCGCAGGTGTTGATACGATGGGAATCGTCCCCCTCGATGTTGTAGTAGTGCAGGCGCTTGGGGTTCTGAACCCCGCAATGCACACAGCGGATACGCTCGAATTCCCAAGAGCACCCGCATTGCAGGCAACCCAAGGTCTTTCCTCGCCCATCGGATGAGGAGCTGCCGCCAACGCGTGCAACCGTGGGCTTTGAACCGCATACCGGGCAATGCGTGGTATGCACGCTCGCCAAAAGCTCAGGACCGGCAAGCTCCGAAACCAAAGCCGCCACCCCCTCGATTTGCGCGCGAACAGCCAACGACATGCATGAAGCAGCAACGTAGGCAGACACCTCATCAAGGCCGCGCCCCGTCAAAATGCCCGCGAGAATCTCGAGGTAACGCGATGGGTCGGCACCGGCCAGCGCGTAATCCGAAGATTCCACGACATCGGACCATTCAATCTGGGAGAGAGCCTTTTCCACTTCAGGAGCAAAGCCCCCCTTCTCCAAGGCGCAAGCAAGCAAAGCACGCTGAGCATCCGCCAAGGCTTTAGGGTCGATGTGCGCGGGATGGCCATGGAAAACAGGGGTGTGTGCCTCGAACGAATCTTTCACCTGTTGAGCATCCAAATCGAAAGGAAGCGTGCCAAGCGCTTCCTCGCACTCGTTAACGACACCCCACAACTCGCGAAAGAAAGCCAACCGGGCTCGATCGCCTTCGTTAAGCGACTTCTTGTAGCCTTTAAGCACGAAGTCGATATAGCTAAGGTTCATAAGGATTCCTTTCCAAGCGACGCATGATCGCCGCCCCAGACAGGATAAGCAAAATACGCTGGGGCATGGCCCTTCTCGCCGTGACCATGCCCCATCTGGATTAGAAGTCGGAGGTTTCGGTTTCCTCGCGACAACCGGCATGGGACAAATCCTCTGCAAAAGCGCCCCATGGCAGGAAGTTCAACTTATCTAAGAGGTGGGGCGCCGATGGGCACCCCACCCCAAAACGAAAGGCTATTCTTCGTCCTTCTTCTTGCGAACGACGCCGTTGTCGGTTTTAAGGACATCGCGAGCCCAATGCCCCCAGTGATACAAGGCATCCGACTCGGAAATCAGGCCGTCTTTCCACATCACCTTCCACATGCCGCGATACGGCTGGAAGATGCCCGCGCCCAGGAAGATATGAGCCAGGGCGAAAATGAGCATGATACAGAAGAACAGGTCATGGAAGAACAGCAGCCATGAATGAG
Source organism: bacterium (assembly GCA_963607675.1). Taxonomy (GTDB): domain Bacteria; phylum Actinomycetota; class Coriobacteriia; order Coriobacteriales; family Eggerthellaceae; genus Anaerotardibacter. The sequence goes on from CAVDDI010000231.1 coordinate 1,552, forward strand.
CCGTCGTACCCAGAGGCAAAACCGTGGAGTTAAGCAGCAGGAACAGACCGGTGAAAGCCATGATGAAGCCGGAAACCCACAGAGCGCCGTCGGCCACACGCTGGCCGGACTTCTGCTCGTCTTGGTCGGGCATATGGATCCATTTAGCCATGAACAGGTACGGCAGGAACAAAAGCATCCACTTCTTGTCGTCTTCCGTCCACTTGCACACGTTGTTGTGCCAGATATGCTTCACTCCGGCAGGAGCGGCAATGGCGCTGACAAGGGGAACCGCGATAAACAGAACACCGATAACACGGTGGCTCATGCGGAACCCAAACACCACACCGGGGCCGACAAGCTGGGCCAGAGGCGGCACGAACACGAAGGCGCCCGAGATCATCAGCCAGATGCAGCAGATGACTGTTATGCCGTGCGTCCAGCGCGCCTGGCGGGAGTGGCGCTTGATGTAGCGCTCGCCGCCGACGGTACGTCCACGCAGGAACGCCTCGTTCTCGGCCTGCTCATGCTCGGATACTTCGAACTCAGCATGCTTACTCATCGCCATCACCACCTTTCTTTCCCTGCGCAAGGCTGGCAGGAAGCTTGTCCTTCACCTTTTCGGGGAGGTTCTCGGTCATCGATTCGACCACTGTGCGCTCATCGGGGCCGTTGCCCTGCTTGGTAACCTGGCCGGACTCCAGGCTGATGGTGTCGCCCGTGCCGTCGTTGTAAACCAACGTATCGCGCTTGTAGCCGTGCGCGAGGCCGAACATCGCGGCCAGGCCAAGCACCGTGGCGCCGGCGCCAACGGCCGTGACGGGCTTCATGATGCCTGAAAGGAAGGCTGCAGCAGGAATCTGCGGATCCTTCACCGCACCATGAGCATCCATGCCGTGCTTGAGCACCTGGATCACATGAAGGCCGTCCATCTCGCTTTCGCCGTAGACGCAGGCATCCTGATAG
>CAVDDI010000232.1:0-2131 GCA_963607675.1 bacterium
CGGCACAGCTGGCGGTCCAAGCAGGCTGGACGTACGAAGTACGCCTAGCGCCCGCTTTCCCACCACCTGCACTCGTCAGAGGCTCGCTCGCTGTCACGTTCAATTCCAGGGCATTTTTAACTTGACTCTAGGGTTATCCTGTAAGGGCACATTGAGCCAAACACCCAATTTTGAATAAGGAAGTTTTCGATGAAGATCATCACCACCGTCGCTGAGATGAAGGCTCAGGTTGCCGAGTGGAAGGCAGAGGGCCTTACCATCGGCCTCACCCCCACCATGGGCGCCTTGCACGAAGGGCACATGTCGCTGATGGAGCGCGCCGTTTCCGAATGCGACCGCGTGGTTACCAGCGTGTTCGTGAACCCCATCCAGTTCGGCCCGAACGAGGATTACGACAGCTATCCGCGCGACCTTGAACGTGACGCAGCCATCGCCGAGAGCAAGGGCGTAGACGTAGTGTTCCACCCCGAGCCCGAGGAAATGTACCCCAAGAACTACAACACCTACGTTGTCATGGAAACGCTGACCGACAGCCTGTGCGGGGCAAAGCGCCCGGGGCACTTCCGCGGCGTGTGCACGGTGGTGAACAAGCTCTTCAACATCGTGCAGCCCGACAAGGCCTTCTTCGGCCAGAAGGATGCCCAGCAGCTGGCCATCATAAAGCGCATGGTTGCCGACCTGAACATGAACGTGAAGGTGTTCGGCTGCCCCATCGTGCGCGAGGAAGACGGCTTGGCGAAAAGCTCCCGCAACACCTACCTTTCCGCAGACGAGCGCAAGGCGGCGCTGTGCCTTTCCCGTTCCATCTTCAAGGCGCAGGAACTTATCGAAGGCGGCGAGCGCAACGCCGACGTGGTGCGCAGCGCCGTGCGCCAGATCATCGAGGCCGAGCCCATGGCGCGCATCGACTACGTCGAGGCAGTGGACTTGGGCGATATGCAGCCGGTTGATTCGTTCAGCGAATCCGGCCTGGTGGCAATCGCCGTTTACATCGGAGACACGCGCCTTATCGATAACTACTTGTTTGATTTTGCCGAATAAACTTGCACGTAGCCGATTCGTGAGCGAAAATACGTCAGGTTATACACAAGCACGTACGACCACTTTGCAGTTACATCATTCGAGGGAAGATCACTCAAAGGAAAGGCTGGTTCTATCCCCATGCTGCTCAACGTTCTGAAGGGCAAAATCCATCGAGCAACCGTTACCCAGGCCGAGCTCGACTACATCGGCTCCATCACCATCGATTCCGATCTGATGGAAGCAGCCGGTATCCAGGAATATGAGCTGGTTACCATTTCCGACTGCAACAACGGCAATCGTCTGGAAACCTACGTTATCGCAGGCGAGGCTGGCAGCGGCGTTATCTGCCTGAACGGCGCGGCGGCCCATCTGGTTACCGTCGGCGACAAGGTGATCATCATGAACTACTGCCAGATGACGCCCGAGGAATTCGCCGACCCGGCACATGCCCCGCACGTGGTGTTCGTGGATGACGACAACAAGGTCAGCCGACTCACCCGCTACGAAAAGCACGGCAAGCTGGAAGACTTGAAGTAGCTGCATTCCTTCCATACAAGCGAGACGGGCACCCAATCGGGTGCCCGTTTTTGTTGTCCAAGCCAGCAGGATCGCAGAGCATCGATATCACCCAACGAAACAGCGAGCGAGCCTCTAGCGAGCGCAGATGGCAACAGCCCTGCAAGCAGGATTTCCAGGTGCGCTTCGCGCGTCCGGGCCATATGAGGGTGATTTCAAATTCCACCCTGCAATTGGACGTAACAGCGAGCGCCATCCTGGCGAGCGCAGGGGAAGCGAGTAAACATGCCAGTGGCATGTTTAGTTCCAAACTATGCGTCCGAGCGGACGCATCCTGCGCAGCCCTGCTGAGCAGGATTTCATTGGCCTTTTGTGCCATGCCTCGCCCCATACCGCAACCCGGAATTGTTTCTCAAGCCGCAGGATTGGACGTAACAGCGAGCGAGCCCCTGGCGAGTGCAGATGGCGGGAAAGCAGGCGCCAGGCGTACTTCGTACGTCCAGCCTGCTTGGACCGCCAGTTGTGCCGCCAGGGGCTCGCGCAGCGTCGTCGCGTTTAATGTGTGTATTACGTCGTTCGTAGAACGACGTAA
>CAVDDI010000233.1:0-2065 GCA_963607675.1 bacterium
AGTTGCCCTCGACCTCAGCGGTCACACGCGCGGGGTTCACCTTGAGGGTGTAGCTGCCATAGGCGGTTTTGTATTTGGGGCTGGTAGCTTTCACCTGCACGATCTTCTGGCCGGCGTCCTTGATCGTGGGGGCTTTGTCGGTCCAACTCTCACCGTCAAGGGAGTACATAATGGCGGCGGTAGAGCCATCGGGTACGTTGGCCGTTGCGGTTCCGCCGTGCTCTTCTCCGTCATAGGACCCCTCGTAGCCTTCACAGGAGATGGTCATCCCTTCGACAGGCAGGATATTATAGGTCCTGGTCACGCTGGGATAGTAGCTTTCGTTACCGAAATTACCGATGAAGTCTACGACAACATCGATCTGGCCTGCGCTGGTGAAGTCGGTGGTCTCTTGATCGCCGCGGTAGTACTTAAGGGCATATTCCTCGTCTTGCACAAGATCGCGGCCATTTGCGCCAGTGACTTTCGGGGCAAGCTTATGCTCATCTCCGTCATAGGCAACATCCTGTAGGTCATCTACGGAAACCTCTTCGGTAAGGACAAGCGTTCCACTTCCCGTGAAGCCCCATGAAACCTCATACGAGCATTCGCCAGAATTACGAGGGTTTACGTTTCCAGACGAAAACTTCGCTACTAAAACTCTTTTCCCATTAGCTTTAAGCTCGAAAGTCACGTCGACTGAAGGCTTGAAATAATCCTTAAGGACTGAGTACAGAGCCTTCTTGGAAATAGTTGAATTGTACGGATGCACACACGTACCACCGGATATCGGATTGACGTAATCGTTCAGGCTTGCCGCACCAATGCCATCTTCGCTGGAAAGAACAGACCCACCACCGATCGCATCAGCGAGATCATCGCCAGATCCTGCAGCGCCATAGGCTTCGATCCCCTTGGACGCATCTTCAGAACCATCCTGCTCGGCAGCCTGTCCTTGAACGTCCTGGGCGTCTCCTGTTTGGGCGCTTTCGTTTTCCGCCCAAGCGCTAATAGGCAGAAGACCCACTACGAGCACCAACGAGAAAATAGCCGTCAGAAGCCGCTTCGGCAGCGGAAGCTGCGTTTCTGCTCTGCTCATCTATTTACCTCTTCCGTCAAAATGGCCCACTCTGTTTCCTGTTGCCAAGCATCCGGTTGCATCGCACTCCCAGAAACAGAGATTATATTGCGATCTCGCTTTGCCCTCTACTGATGCAAGAAGGGCCCAGCCAACCGGCTGAGCCCTTTGCGGGTAGCTGCTTTAGCGTGCTAAAGAGGGACTGTCCCTGCCGGCACGCCTGTTGGAGCATGAAAGCTACCCTTCCACCAGCCTATCCAGCACCGCGGGAAGGGAAAGGCCGGCTGCGTTGCAGGCTTCGCCGAACAGCGAGTGCTCGGCGAAGCTGGGGGCAACGTCCACTTCCAGCACCTGGGCTTGGGCGCCGTCCCAGATAAGGTCTACCCGGCCGTAGCCTTCCATGCCGAACGCACGGTACACCTCAAGCGCGGCACGCTCTATCTCTGCGCGGATGGCCTGCGCCGTAGCCTGGTCTTGCGAAAGCGATTCCATGCGCACCGGCGCATAGCGTTCCACCGCAGTAGCGTCGAAACGGGCACTGGTAAGGTACAGCCCCGTGCGCGGAACGATTTCCACCGGCGGCAGGGCATAGGCATCCCAACCGCTGCCCAGAACGGAAACGGATAGCTCAACGCCTTCCACCCACTGCTGAACTATCACCTGGTCATGGAAGGTGAAGGCATCGCGCAGGGCATCTACCAGCTCTTCTTTTGAGGAAACCTTGTGCACGCCATAGGCCAACCCGCCGCACGCGGGCTTCACTGCCAAGGGATAACCGCCGGGGATGCGCTCGGCGCACAGGCCCATAACCGCCATAGCACCCAGGTCGTCAAACGCGGCCTTGGCGAAGCAGAATCCCTGCGGCCATGCCGCCACCGTCTGCTCGCCCGAGAACTCGCAGCACGCCTGCATATGGGCGGAAAGCAGGCTCTTGTCGGCCACGGTGCGGCACACGCTTGCCGAAGAGCCGATGTGCGGGATGCCCAGGAACTCCAGCAGGCTCTGCAC
>CAVDDI010000234.1:0-2009 GCA_963607675.1 bacterium
AGTAGACATTGTTAGTCCTCCTTATCCATCTTCTGGGAGATCTCGTAGAGTTTGCGAACGCCATCGATGCCCTTAACAGGCTTTTGCAGCATGACGTGCAGCGGATTCATCTTGCCGGACAAAACCATACGCATGGTAAAGGGGATGCGATTTGCAGCGCACTTCACGATGCCCTCGGTCTTAACAGCAAGCATTGCCTCGTTCAAGATGCCCGTCTTGATAAGGTCGTCGCGGAAGCAGTAGGCATGACGTGCGCCCATAGACTTATCCTCGCCCATACGCAGCGCCATACGACGCATGTATGAAATCTCAGATGAAACAGGGATTCCCTTGGGACACTTGGTTGCGCACTGGTTGCAGTGCAGGCACTTCCACAGATCGTTTTCGAGAATGATCTTGACGCGATCTTCGCCCTTTTCGTCGCGAGAGTCGCGAATAAAGCGATAGGCCTTATTCATGATGAAGGGCTCAAGATAGTTGTCGTTGCTGTAACGCAGTTCGCTGCAGCCAGATGCGCAGCAGCCGCACAGGACGCAGTCGGTAGATTGCTGATACTTCTGATGGTCGGCCTCGGACTGCTTATGGTCGTGGCGGCCATCGTGCGAGCACATCCAAGGCATAACCTTAGACATCTTCTCAGCTTTTTCGTCGAAGGAAACGACGAGGTCGCGAACCACGGGGAAGTTGTTCAGCGGGGCCAAGTAGAAATAGTTGGTTTTGTAAGTGTCGATCAGCTCGTCGAGCTGGGTTTCGCAGGCCAGATAAGCACTGCCATTAACGGTAATCGCACAAGAACCGCAGATGGAATGGCGGCAAGCCTGAGTGAAGCACAAAGAATCGTCAAGCTCTTCGCGAATCATGTTAAGGGCACCCAGCAAGGTGATCGTCTGACGCTTGAAGCTGTATTCCTGGTTCCAGGCATCTTCACCATCAAAGCGCCTAACGTTAAAGGTGATGGTATCCATTAGTAGGTCCTCTCCTGGGGCTCGTATTTGGTCACTTTTACGTCACGCCAGTCGATGGAGTAAGAGCCATCATCGGCCAAAGTTACCAGACTGTGCTTCATGAAGTTCGTATCATCGCGCTCAGGGAAGTCGGAGCGGGAATGGGAACCGCGGCTTTCCTCACGGTCCAGCGCACCCATGCAGATAGCACGAGCAATGGTCAAAACATTGCCAAGCTCGACGTAGTTCATGAAGGCGTTGTTGTATACCTTGCTTGAGTCGTCGATGTGGGTGTTCTTGTAAAGCTCGATGCATTCATCAACAGTTGCCATAGCGGCTTTAATGCCCTCGGCGTCACGGAAGATGCCAACGCCGTTCCACATGGCTTCCGCCATCTTGTCGCGAATCTCATAAATATGGGTACCAGAGCGCTTGCGACGCATCTTCTTAAAGCGAGCCTCCCAAGATTCAACCAAGGATTCCAGCTTGTCAGTACCGCCAAATTCGCGGGTAGGAGCCGCCTCGCGTGCGCCAATACCAGCATGCTTGCCGAAGAAGCATACCTCGGCCACGGAATTGCCGCCCAAACGGTTGGCGCCGTGCACGGAGATATTGGAGCACTCGCCTGCGGCGAACAAACCGGGAATGGCGGTTGCACAGGTGTAAGGATCGACGACGTCGATACCGCCCATGGAATAGTGGTTTGCAGGGCGGATGGGCACCGGATCGGTAATCATGTCGACACCTTCGAACTTCATGGCAAGCTCACGAACCTGAGGCAAACGATCGAGGATCTTTTCGGCACCAAGATGACGCATATCAAGAAGAACCCAGGACTTCATTCCCTCGCCGAAGCCGCGCCCTTCTTTGATTTCGGTTTCAATGGAGCGGGCAACCAAGTCGCGAGGACCGAGCTCCATCTTGGTAGGAGCATAACGGGACATGAAACGCTCACCCTGGCTGTTGATAAGGTAGCCACCTTCGCCACGGCAGGCCTCGGACAGAAGCACACCGGTGGAAGAAAGTCCGGTGGGATGGAACTGAACCATTTCAGGGTCTTTGATG